>CALCNS010000103.1 GCA_937897315.1 uncultured Bacillota bacterium | reverse complement strand
TAATGAATACAAAAGAAGAGCTACAAAAGGCCTTTACCGATTTGAAGACAGGGAGATTTTTGATTCAGAAAATTGAGTATTAGGGGGAAGGCACATGAGTTTGCTCATGAATTACAATGATCCAAAATGGATTGAGATTGCTCAACTTGTTTTCGAAGAGCAGTTCAAGCGCGATCCGAAGTTGAACGAAGAAATGGATGAGCGTCGAAAGAAACTCATGTATGATGATGTGGTCTATAACATCAGTTTTCTGATGACCGCCGTTTATTTTAATGATGCTCAGATTTTTGAAGGATATGCAAAATGGATCTATGAACTTCTATGTAACGTGATGAGAGATATAGACCGAAATCGTATAATGCAACAAATGAATGATCATTATCGAATACTGGCAGAAGTATTCAACCAAAAAGCCAGTGGTTACTTAAAACCAGAGGAACTTGTTTTGATACAAGATTTTTTGAGCAGGGCCATAAAAGTCACTCAGAAAGCCATAACGGAAGTACCTTTGAGCTCGAGCTTTATTGAAGGAGAGTTCTTTGATATACGGAAAGCATACTTAGATGCCTTGCTAACTGGTCAAACAAAAAAAGCGCAACAAGTCATACGTCAAGCAAAAGAACAAGGCGTTAGTATGATGCAAGTTTATGAAGAAATCCTGACAAAAGTGATGTATGAGATTGGTCATCTATGGCATAGTAATTATATTACGTTAGACCGAGAGCATTATGCTACCTCCGTTACTCAAAGTGTTTTATCCAGTTTTTACGATGAAATCTTTGAAAGCCCGAGAAAAAACAAGACCTTATTATCGTGTGCCATTGGTAGTGAATTGCACGAATTGGGCATCCGAATGCTTTCCGATATTTTTGAGTTTCAAGGGTGGGATACGGTTTATTTAGGAGCAGCATTACCTATAAAAGCAATCCTGAACGCCATAGAAGAAAACAAACCAGATTTAGTGGCGTTGTCGGTCACGATGCCACCCTACCTATCGATTTGCGAGCAGGTTGTAGTGGAAATCAAAAAACAACATCCACACTTGCGAATCGCGGTGGGGGGTCAAGCCTTTCGGCATACCAATCAGTTATGGAAGAAATGGCCTGTTGATTTTTACGCAGAGACGGCGTCCGAATTGGCAAAGTGGGCGGAGAAAACAATTTAGATGATGCTTAGAAAGGAGAGCGGTCAAATGAAAGTGAATACTTCGTTTCTGATTCAATGTGATGAAGAATTTACGATTCTTCATACGTACTGGAATCAACCGATCTTCCTGTTCTCGCCATATCAAAAAAAATTGACCGAATTATTCAATCCTCAGGATGCGGAAAGGTTATTGGATTCTCTACATCAAACACTTAAGACTCGTGAAGCCATAACCTGTAATTATGACTTTCAACTGACTGGAGTCCCTGTAGAGATTTCTCTATGTTTCATTGCAAAGGGCAACACGGTTTTGGTGTTTGGATACGAAATTCCTGTAAATTCTGAAGATGGTGTCTTCTCAGATATGATGGAATTCATTCATCGCTTTATGAAAGTCATCAGCATGACGAATGATCAAATTGTGTATGAAGACAACAAAATGATTCGCGAGCAATTCGAACAAATACAAAAACTAAATAACGAGATGACCAATATGCAACGCCAACTCAAGAAGGCCAACTCTCAGCTCAAACAACTGAACTTAGACCTTAATAATCGATTGGTCAAGGATGCTCTCACCGGATTGGTTAGCAGATATCAGTATCGAGAAGAGATCGACTACATCATCCGTTCAAAACCGAAAGCGCATGGGATCTTCGTTTTCTTGGATTTAGACAATTTCAAGAGAATCAACGATACCTATGGACATCAAGCCGGAGACAACTACCTAAAGGAATTTGCCCGACGACTCCTCCACTTGCCTTTTGAAGAAAAGATCTGTATACGAATTGCAGGGGATGAGTTTGGTTTATACTTACACGGTTATACTCGGGTTTTAGAGCAAGATTTGCTGAAAGTTTGGTTTGCCATCCAAGAGACTGTATTGTACGATGCCATCTCCTTAAACGGAGTCACAGAAACCTTTCGCTGCAGTGTGGGTATGGCGATATACCAAAAGGATACGGATAACATATATGACCTGATTGAATATGCCGATTATGCGATGTACCAAGCCAAACAAAAAGGGAAGAACACGTTTAGTGTGTTTTGCAAAGAAGAATACAGAAGATAAACGAAGACAGCAAGTCGTTGGAAAGGGTGGTTCGTATTCGTAGCAAAGGTTATGTCGTCTTACTCTTACTTGCCGTTTTCTTTTTCTTGTCCGGGCTGTTTTTCAATCCGATTAGCGAGATTGTGCAAGGAAGTACTATCATTCTTACCTCTCCGGCGAATCTGTTGACCGATTATTTTTACATAGCCAACATAGGTGCTGCCTTCTGGAATGCCGGGTTCATGGTTTTAAAAAGCATTGTCATTTTGTGGTTGCTCAAAGTACCGGTGAATGGTGGACATTTAGCGGCGGTTTTTACGATTGCCGGCTTCTCGTTATTTGGCAAGAATCTATATAACTCCGTACCCATTATATTGGGAGTGTATTTGTTCACTCTGCTGATGAAGGTGGAGTTTACCAAGTATGTGTTACCAGCCATGTTTGGTACGGCATTAGGTCCGGTGGTATCCGAAATCTCGTTTAATTTGGGGTTGGTTCCTTGGCTGGGACACTCCTTAGGATTATTAGCGGGGGTATTCATCGGTCTTATTTTACCTCCTCTGGCAGAACACGTGAAAAGTTTTCATAAAGGATTGAGCTTATACAATATTGGTTTTGCGGCTGGGTTAATCGGAATGTTTATGATTGCTATTTTGCGCGGATTTGGTATCTACATTGCTCCGGTTTCCTTGGTTTCCTCGGGTAACAATGCTCCCTTAACGTTTGTACTGGCGTTACTCTTTGTCGCTTTCTTTTTATTGGGATGGGGTTGGAACGGGTTTCGGTTCTCTGGTTTTCTTGAGTTACTCAGGGATCGCAACCTTGAGAACAGGGATTATGTGTTCTCATATGGATTGCCCATGACGTTGATGAACATGGCAATCATGGGAGTGACGGGGTTGGCTTACGTCAGATTGGTGCAGGGGGAACTAAACGGACCGGTTTTGGGTGGCATATTTACTATGACGGGCTTTGGAGCATACGGAAAGCATGTTAGAAATGTTCTGCCTGTGATGCTTGGGGTATTTTTGGCGGGTATGTTCAGTTTGCACGAAGTATCTTCTGTCGGTATAGTGCTTGCTGCTTTGTTTGGAACCACCTTAGCAC
>CALCNS010000102.1 GCA_937897315.1 uncultured Bacillota bacterium | reverse complement strand
TGGGCAACGCAGTGCAGGGTTCTTATCCTCGACGATCCTTTCTCGGCAATCGATATCCGCATGGAACAGAAAATCATGGAGAATTTACGCGAGAATCTGGGGGACAAAATCATTCTATTGTTCTCGCATCGCTTAACCACTTTTACTTATACAGATCAGATTCTTCTACTTCAAAACGGAAGGATTGCTGAAATGGGCACCCACAATGAGTTGATGGCATTGAACGGCACCTACAAGAACATTTACTCGGCACAAGTGTTTTTGGGAGGTGACAAAAAATGAAAGGCAACATCATTTGGCAATCGGTAATCGATGTTTTGCGCAAGAGATTCTTCTTGCTACTTCTATTATTTCTAGCTATTGTTTTTTCCATGGCCTTGCAGTTAACTCCGGCTTTCCTGATTCGGCGCATCATCGACCAGCATTTTGTCACGGGTCAATTAGCAGGGGTTTGGTCGTTAGCGGCGTTGTACTTGCTCGTTACATCTGGGTCAAACGTGGTTGAGTTCTCTAAAGTAGCATTTACAACTTTGATTGGGCAAAGCATTCTCATGGATTTACGCTCCAAAATGGCAAAGCGGCTTACAGAGCTTCCCATCGATTACTTTTTATCGACTCCCACGGGAGATATTATGAGCCGATTAACCACCGATGTGGATGCGATTCATAATTTGTTTTCTGCGGGGATTATCAATGTTTTTACCAATCTCTTCAAGATTGGAGGATTGCTGGTATCTCTTTATATCATGGCACCACAACTGATTTGGTTGGAAATTGTAGTGATCCCTATAGTTTACTTTGCATCTAACTTCTTTAGAAAAAGGATTTTTGTTTTCCAAAAGACGGTAAGACTGCGAATTTCTGCAATTTATACCTTTATTCAGGAGTGGATTTCTGGCATTCGCACGGTGAAAGCATATTCTGCAGAAAAGATTGGGAAGAAGAAATTCCACGGACTGCTATTGGACTTACTGAACACCATCAATAAAATCTCTACCTACGACAGTTGGTTCCCTTGTGTCATGCAAATTCTACGGGCTTGTGTAATCGTTACTGCCTTGTGGGTATGTGCTCCAAACGGTACGGCTCTTTCTTTGGGTTTGACTGTGGGAACCTTGGCAGCCGTCATTGATTTAATTGGTAAGCTGTTTTCACCTATTGAGGCACTTGCGACCGAGTTTCAGACCATACAACAATCCATGGCAGGAATTGCTCGGGTCCAAGATTTTTTCAAAGAAAATGTAGAAGTAAGGATATTTAAGGACCAAAGATCCGATGATAGTGGGATTGTCATTGAAAACCTAAAATTTGCTTATGGCAATACTCCCGTCTTGAACAACATCAGCTTACACATTGAAAAGGGTGAAAAAGCTGTTTTTATTGGCAGAAGTGGAGCTGGGAAAACCACTCTATTGAACTTGGTGTCCGGCATTTATGCTCCTCTAGAGGGGAGTATTCGGGTTTGTGGTGTGGATCCATTTGCTTTACCTCCTGAACAACGTCGACGACTCATTGGCATTGTGCCCCAAATGCCACAAATATTCGATGGCACAATAGCCGAGAATATTACACTCCGAGATCGGACCATAAGTCAAACACAGGTGGAAGAAGCAGCCAAGGTCGTGGGTATTCATGATTTGATCACACAAATGCCTAATGCATATGAAACCATCATCGGTGAAGGTGCAGGTGGTTTATCCAGTGGAGAAATTCAGCTATTATCCATCGCTAGAGCCATAGCGGCAAATCCTAAAGTATTGTTACTAGATGAACCCACCAGTGGTATGGACACCCAAACGGAATCAAGAATTTTTGCAGCGATTCGTGCAACTAGCGAAGGACGAACGATTTTTTCCATAAGTCACCGGTTAAGTGGAATTATTGATGCCGATGTGATCCATATTGTCGCTCAAAACGGAATTGTAGAAAGTGGCTCCCCTGAGCAATTGGCAAAACAAAATGGCTGGTATGCCATGTATAGCCGTATTGACAACGCCGGTTGGGATTTAAGGTGAAAGAAAGGAGATAAACTATGAAAACAGCCATTGTGTTCTTCTCTCTAGAGGGGAATACGAAATTAGTAGCCGAGAAATTGGCGCAGCATCTTACTGCAGACCTGATCCCGCTTATTCCCGTTCAGGAGTACCCGACAGGGAACGTCAGTAAGTACTTTTGGGGCGGAAAGAGTGCAGTGTTTAAAGAACATCCAAAACTTGAACCGTATCGCTTTCATGCCGAAGAGTACGACTTAGTCCTTATTGGGTCTCCTATTTGGGCCAGTACCTATGCTCCACCTTTGCGAACTTTTTTGAGAGAACACTCCCTTCGAAACAAAAAGATAGCGATTTTTGCTTGCTGCTCCGGGGGAACTGCCGATAAATACTTTGCTCAGGTTAAAGAAGAATCGAAAGCGACCGAAGTAATTGCTACAGCCAAATTCGTAGATCCGATCAAAAACGTGGGCGAAGGATTGGACAGTGCAATAAAAGAATTTTGCGATAAGTTGTAAGCAGTTTGTAAACAGGTTATTGTTCAAATTGTGTTGATATGATATAATGCTTCCAGCAAATCCTTGGAGGTAACTTATGCCAGCAAACGCTTAATTTTACGAGAACAATAAGATTAATTCAGCCAAGATTGTTTGGCTTATTTCTTGTTTCCTCGGAAAGTGAGCGTTAGGTAGCATTATTTTTGATGCGTAGTCACGTTTGCTTTTTTATGCAAAAGCAAACGTGATTTTTATTTTGAAAGTGAGGTAGATGATAATGTCGATCATACAAGTCGAACATGTAAGCAAGGTGTATAGAGTTCACGAAAAGCCCGAGGGGTTTCGAAGTGCAATGAAGGACCTCTTTCAACGAAGATATATAGAGAAAACTGCGGTTGATGAGTTAAACTTTTCGGTTGAACAAGGTGAAATTGTCGGGCTATTGGGAGAAAATGGAGCTGGAAAAACCACCACCTTAAAAATGTTAACGGGGATTCTATATCCAACCGCCGGTAAAGTAACCGTGGCGGGTTATTGCCCAACAGAGCGTAAAAAAGACTTTCTGAAGCAAATTAGCTTTGTTATGGGAAACAAGAGTGATGTCAATTGGGATTTACCAGCTGTAGACACGTTTCGTTACCAGCAGCTTATTTATGATGTGCCAGAAGTGGAGTTTTCGGAGAATGTATCGTATATGGCGGAGCTACTTGAGGTAAAACATTTGTTAAAAACCCAACTTCGTCGCTTGTCTTTGGGCGAGCGCATGAAAATGGAGTTGATTAACTGTTTTCTCTATACACCAAAGGTCGTTTTTTTGGATGAACCTACCCTGGGACTAGATTTAAGAAGCCAGATAGCGATACGCACCTTTCTGAAAAAATACCGAAATGATCACAAGACAACCATGATGATTACCAGTCATTATATGGACGATATCGAAGAAACGTGCGACAGGGTGATCCTCTTACAGAAAGGGCAAAAAACGTTTGACGGGGATATTGCTGAGTTAAAAAAGCCGGAAATGTCCTTCAAAGAGGGGATTCTCAACCTTATGGGGTCGGGAGAAAAGCAAAAATGAAGAAATATTTGTATGGCTTTCAGCTATTCTTTCTGAACTCGTTGCAGTATCGTTTCAATACGGTCATCAACTTGTTTTTTGGAAATATGAGCCTACTGGTGACCATGTTTTTTTGGGTTTTAATTTTTAACGGCGATTTCGGAAAGTCACTAAATGGATTTACCTTATCCGGTATGATTACATATTTCGTTATCTCCAATATTTTGAGTAAGTTTACCCTACAAGGCTCGGGCTTTTACTATACGTCAATGGTCAAAAATGGTTCGCTTGGTTCGGTTTTATTGAAACCGTATCGGTTGGAGTGGACGGTTTACTTTCAACAAATATCAACCAGCATTACAGGATTAATCCCGCAACTCCTTTTTGTCCTGTGTGTTTTGCCGTTTATTTCAGGTTTTCTAACTTGGAATGTTTCTGTCTGGAATATTCTTTCCATGGTAATGTTCATTGTGATTGCCAGTATTACCAGTCATTTACTTTGGTCCATTTTTGGGTTTATGGCATTTTGGATGGAAGAAGCGACTGCGGTGATGTGGTCACTTGCCGTGCTGTTAAATATGGCCATGGGCATGTATATTCCCTTGGATTTCTTCCCTAAGGGGTGGCTTAGCGTTTTAGAAAAGTTGCCTTTCTCCGCTTGGGGATATTTGCCCAGTAAAATTTATCTGGGATTACTCTCCGTGGAAAAGCAATTGCAACTACTTTGGATCCACTTGAGCTGGATTGTCATTCTGTTACTCTTGCATCGATTCATTTGGAAAGCCGGTCTGAAACGCTTTTCCTCGGTAGGGGGTTAGTAGATGAAATATGTGAAGTTGTTTTATGCCCAATGCAAACTGTCTGTTATGGCAGCGACCATGTATCGTGCGAACTTTTGGCTGATGTTAATCCAAAGCATCCTCAACACCTTCATGACTCTACTCTCGGTGGAGTTTATCTATGGCAGTGTTGAGAGTATAGCCGGTTGGAGCAAAGAGGATATGATTGTACTGATTTGTACGTCTCTTATTGTCAACCAGATGTATCGCGGTATCATTCACTTTAATCAAAATCGATTTGTCAATGGCGTTGGCAGCGGTGGATTTGATAAACTGCTATTACGTCCAGTCAATCTTCTGTTTCAAGTGAACACCGGGCCGATTCATATTTCCGGGTTGCTTTCCATTATCGCTCCGGTCATTGTCTTGCTAAGTCAATTATCAAAAATGAGCAGCCACATTTCAGCTACCCAAATTTCTCTGTATCTTCTTTTCCTCATTAACGGTGTTGTTGTTTTGGCTTCGTTTATGCTACTGCTATACACTTTGGCGTTCGTCTTTATAAAGGTCGACGGAATCAATAACATCTACTACCTTATGATGGATATGGCCAGCAAACCTCAAGAAATGTTTGGCAAAGAGTGTCTTTATGGTTTTCTATGGGTGATTCCGGCAATACCACTCGCCAATGCACCGGCTATGGTTCTGCTGGGAAAACGCAGTGTCCTTCCTTTAGCCCTCTACCTTTTGATTGGTGTAACCTTTGTATTGTTGTCCACCGTGTCTTTACACACCGGAAGAAAACGATATACGAGTGCTAGTAGTTGAAAAAATGATTTATGTTCCTATAAGTTCGAAATTTTTAAGAGTTTTGGGAATACAATCCTAAAACTCTTGATTTTTATTGAGTTTTAGGATACAATTGTGATGAAGAATGGAGAGGTGAGAAAGATGGGTATAGAAAGAATTGAGCGAAAAGAGTATTTAGAAAAGCTGATTGCTTTTCGAGATAAGCAACTGATAAAGATTATTACGGGGGTTCGCAGATGTGGTAAATCCACCTTAATGATGATGTATCAAGAATATTTAAAACAGCAGGGTGTTTCTGTGGAACAACTCATCACGATAAATTTTGAAGATTTCGACTATGACGAATTGAAAGACCCGGCTAAGTTACATACATATGTGAAAGAGAGAATAGTAGAGGACAAAATGACCTATGTATTTTTTGATGAAATACAGCACGTTATTGACTTTCCGAAGGTCGTAGATAGCTTATATATTAAACAAAATGTTGATTTATATTTGACTGGTTCAAGCTCCTATATGCTCTCGAGCGAAATTGCAACTCTTATTTCTGGTCGTTACGTCGAAATCCCCATGCTGCCACTGTCTTTCAAAGAGTTTGTTTCCGCATCAGGTGATGCTCTGGAATTGGCAAGAAAGTATTCGGAATATATTGAAACCAGCTCATTTCCATTTGTACTCGAATTAAAAGACCAACCCAAAGAAATCGCTGATTACTTAAACGGAGTTTATAATACAATCGTCCTGAATGATATCATGGGCAGAAAGAAGATTGCCGATGCATTTATGCTCCGAAGTGTTGTGAGATTTGTCTTTGATAACATTGGTAACCAACTCTCAACTAAGAGAATTGCCGATACCATGACTTCCGATGGTAGAAAGATCGATGTAAAAACTGTGGAAAAGTATTTGGATGCATTAATGGAATGTTATATCGTGTATCAAGCGAACAGGTATAACATCAAGGGGAAGCAGTATTTAAAGACGCTTGAGAAGTATTACGTGGTAGACCTGGGGTTAAGAGGGATGCTTTTGGGTTCTCGCGCTTTTGATGCAGGCTATATTTTAGAGAATGTCGTTTATTTGGAGCTTTTACGGCGGGGTTATAAGGTATATATTGGTAAGGTGGATGAATTCGAAGTCGATTTTGTAGCCATGGAAAAAGGGGGAATAACGTACTATCAAGTTGCTGCTTCCGTTCGTGAAGAAAGTACTCTGAAAAGGGAACTAACCTCCTTACAAAAGATTAACGATCATTATCCGAAGGTCGTGCTTACTTTAGATGAAGATCCCGATGCGGATTATGACGGGATTCGGAGAATCAATGTGTTGAAATGGTTAATGGGTTGACGAACGAAACGAAGTAGTAAAGTAAGAGGGATTCATAGAAGAAACCGGTATACGAGAGCGAATAGTTAAAAAAGGATAAAACACCACTTGACTTTGACGTTGCGTCATAGTTTATACTTAGCATGTCGCGACGAGATCCAGAAGAAAGGAGGTTTCTATGGAGTATAAAATTCAAGAGTTAGCAGATTTAGCCGGGATCTCTTCCCGCACATTACGGTATTACGATAAAATTGGTTTGTTGAAACCCGGTAGAATCCATAGTAATGGATATCGAGTGTATGGCGGTGCAGAAGTGGATCTCTTACAGCAGATACTCTTATACCGAGAAATGGATGTACCATTGGAAGAGATCAGCAAGATTTTGCATGCGCCCAATTTTGACCGAAAAGTGGCGTTGCAAAATCACCTAAGAGCGTTGTCCGACCATAGAGACCGCTTGAATCTTCTAATTGAAACGGTCCAAAAGACAATTTCTGCAGAAAAAGGAGGGATATTGATGAAAGATCATGCCAAATTCGAAGGTATGAAAAAGAACATGATTGAGGAAAATGAAAAGAAGTATGGTAAAGAAACTCGTGCACACTTTGGGGATAAAGTAGTCAACGAAAGCAATGCCAAACTCATGGGTTTGACCCAGAAGCAGTTTGAAGATCATGAAACACTAACCACACTCCTGAACCAAACCTTGGTTAGGGCGTTGGAAGAAGGAGATCCCGGCTCCCCGCTTGCACAAAAAGCGTGCGAGTTACACAAACAATGGCTGGGTTCATTCTGGAGTGAGTATTCAAAAGAAGCGCATCTTGGTTTAGTACAGATGTATGTGGACGATTCACGCTTCAAGGCATACTATGATGCCATTGCTCCCGGCACGGCAGAATTCCTCTTGGAAGCCATGAAAAGGTACTGTCAATAAAGAAAAGCTGCTGAAGCATTTGATATGCTCCCTTTATGAGAGACAGTGAAATAAAAACCACTGTTAATCATGAA
>CALCNS010000101.1 GCA_937897315.1 uncultured Bacillota bacterium | reverse complement strand
TGTAAATCTGCTAGCACTGCTTTCGCTGGTTCGAATCCAGCTCCCACCACCAATTTTACTTGCTAGTTAAAACCTCGCTTACCAGCGAGGAATCGCTCGAAAGCGAAACACCCCGCCGAACAGCGGGTTATCCTATGCGGGAGTAGCTCAAAGGTAGAGTCCCGGCCTTCCAAGCCGGTCGTGCGGGTTCGATTCCCGTCTCCCGCTCCATTTTTTTGCTGATGTAGCTCAGTCGGTAGAGCGTATCCTTGGTAAGGATAAGGTCATCGGTTCAATCCCGATCATCAGCTCCAGATCATCGCGGGGTAGAGCAGTCTGGTAGCTCGTCGGGCTCATAACCCGGAGGCCGTAGGTTCAAATCCTTCCCCCGCAACCAACATGCTGATGTAGCTCAGTCGGTAGAGCGTATCCTTGGTAAGGATAAGGTCATCGGTTCAATCCCGATCATCAGCTCCACTCCACTATTACATGAATGAGGGCAACCGGTCTATCGCCGGTTGTTTTTTTGTTGACTTCTATTATGTCTTTTGTTATACTAAAAATGCTTGGACTCGAAGAAAAATAAAGAATTCGGTAAAATATACCATTTTTTCTTGTGAGAGTCAAGACGAACAGGTAGGATGAAAATACTGGAGGCTACGATCATGTTAAAACAGTTTAAGGAATTTGCCATGAGAGGCAATGTAGTGGATTTGGCAGTTGGCGTGATTATTGGAGGCGCTTTTGGTAAAATTGTCAGCTCGTTGGTGAATGATCTCTTGATGCCAGTCATAGGTTTGATTTTGGGTGGTGTAAACTTCTCGGACTTAAAATGGATTTTGGTTCCCGCTGTGGGAGAAGTGGCGGAAGTAGCCATTCGTTATGGCTCGTTCATTCAGATGATTGTAGATTTCCTTATTATTGCTTTCACTTTGTTTTTGGTAATCAAAGCCATGAATTCGATGAAGAAAAAAGAAGTTAAGGCCCCGCCGGCCCCGCCTGCCCCAAGCAAAGAAAGTGTTTTGTTGGAAGAAATCCGGGACCTACTGAAACAACAAAAATAGTAGTTTCTGAAGTTGCACCACAATGGGGCAACTTCCTTTCATATTCGTAAAGAAATGGGGGTGTAAGACCCTTTGAATCATGAGATTCTTATGTCTTGGGCGGTGCTGATTTCTATTATACTGGCAGTTCTCAGCCATCGAGTGCGCTTTGATGTAGCTGCTTTCTGTGGATTGCTATTCTTTGGACTTAGTGGTATGGTGCAACCGGTCTTACTATTTAGTGGATTTGCTTCCCCTGCACTATTTACAATAGCAGTAGTCTTGATTTTAAGTCAGGTTGTGACAGATTCGGGTCTTTTTATTGGACTAGGACGGGCAATACAACTGAGAATCTATAATCCAAGAATTCAACTCCTCGTGATTTTTTTGACAACGGCTTCCCTGTCTGCTTTCATGAACAATGTCGGTGCAGTGGGGTTATTAATTCCTACCTCCAAACGCATGGCAGAACGCGTTGGAGCAAAAGAGAGTGATTTCGGCTTGGCACTGGCATATGCCGCTTTATTGGGAGGTTCGGCTACTCTTATCGGCACCGGATCAAACTTAATCGTATCTTCATTTCGCGGGCAAGCGATAGGTATGTTTTTTCGAATCTTTGATTTTTTACCTCACGGAATGACGATTATCATGGTGGGCGTACTATTCCTCTTCGTATGTGAAGAGTGTGGTTGGATTCTGCACCCTCCTTTTGAGAAAGCCGCAAAAGAGATAGATTTATCTTCTTTACCCCCATTGCCAGCACGTGACACGCGGAAAATTTCGTGGGTCATCCTTCCCCTGATTCCTGCCATATGGATCACTGCTATAGGTCTGCTACCGCCCGTTTTAGCTTTTGGTGCGTTGATTGTGTTATGGGGTGCAGCAGGAGTCCTGGATGTTCGAAAGGCGTATGACAGTCTGAATCTTTCGGTTCTCGTCATTGTGGGTTGTATGCTGAGTGTATCCACTATCATGCAGAGCAATGGTTCATTTGTAGCATTAGTGGAATTGCTTACCCCTATGCTCACGCTATTACCAACTTTATGGACTCTATTTCTTATCGTTCTTATCACCTGTGCTTTGGCTAATGTCATGGACAATGCTGTTGCTGCGGTGATCGTATCGCCCATTATGGTTCAACTAAATCAAACAGGATCCTTGGCGATTCCTTTAGACGCACTACTGATGGCTGTGGCTGCCGGTGCAAGTTTAAGTATTTTAATCCCTACTAACAAGGTCACATTGGTGGTTCAGGGAGAAATGGGCTTCACTTCCTCGGAATTTATCCATAAAGGATTAGCGATAGCGGGTTTTTCCTCCATTCTTGCTACATTAGTCATTTGGTTGGTGTGGAGCTAAATAAAAAAATGAAAGAAGAGGTGTTGTTATGGATTTCAAGCAAATCTATACTCCGGGACTGGCGCATTGTTCCTATATTCTTGGGGGAGAGAATGGTTGCATTGTTATCGATCCTGCTCGAGATGTACAGGTGTATTTGGATGCGGCATTAGGATATCAGCTACCGATAATCGCCATACTGGAAACACATCTTCATGCGGATTTTGTTTCCGGTCATATCGAATTAGCAGAGCGAACCGGTGCAACGATTTATATGTCAAAAACCGCGAATGCCTTATTCAATCATCATGCACTTGAGGATGGTGAGGAATGGCAAATCGATTCTTTTCACATAAAGATGCTGGATACACCGGGGCATACCCCTGATTGTTCTGTTTTCTTGGTTGCAGACACCACACGTGGGCCTGAATTTGTTTTGGCTTTTACTGGTGATACTCTTTTAATCGGAGATGCCGGACGGCCCGATTTATTCCCGACGAAGAAGAATCAATTGGCTATCCAGTTGTATCATAGTTTACGAAAAATCGAAGCCTATGGAGACAATATCGAAGTGTATCCTGCACACGGAGCGGGATCTCTCTGTGGGAAGGCATTATCCTCCAAACTGTCTTCTACTTTAGGAACAGAGCGCATCCACAACGAAGCGATGAAACTACATCCTCTTGAGGCATTTGTAGACAGCTTTCTGAAAGATATGCCGGAAGCCCCCGATCACTTTTCGCGATGTTCGGAAATGAACCGATTGGGACCTGCCAATACACAATATCTCGAAAAACCAAAGGCGTTATTGCCTAAGGAGTTCAAAGAGGAAATGGATGCAGGGGCGATCGTTGTGGATACCAGAGATGTACTTCCGTTTGCTTCTGCACATATTCCAAATGCCTATGGGTTGAGCTTGCGTGGGAATTTTGCTACCTTTGCTGGATGGGTACTACCACCAGATCCAACGATTTTATTGGTTGCAGATTCTGAGAATGATGTAGAAATAGCCTGTAAAGGTCTTTATAGCGTAGGTCTCGATCGAGTCAAAGGCTATCTAAAGGGTGGTATGAACGGGTTTGCGATGAAAGGGTTTAGAACTTCTAGATTGGCGAGTATTTCTATTGAGGAGCTACGTGAAAAGTTGGAGAAGGAAGAGGTTACTTTAGTAGATACCAGATTGAAGAGTGAATGGGATACATTCCATATACTCGACTCTATGCATATGCCGGCTCCAGATGTTCGTGCTAGAGCAACTGAGATACCTGTCAATAAACCGGTGGCATTTATATGTAATAGTGGAAATCGATCCTTGCTAGCTGCAAGTCTGTTTCTACAAAAGCGTAACGATATCGAAGTGATGAATGTCTTGGGAGGTACCTCTGTATGGAATGCATTAGGATATCCGATTGAATAAGGAGGAGTGTATATGACACATTGGTTTCCTGCCGAGCCTTGGCCTTGGTGGATGGGTGGATTGGTCATAGGGGCTTTGGTCCCGTTATTATACTATTTCCTCAATACCGCCTTAGGGGTTTCCACAGGCTTTGGGAATTTTGCTAAGTTGCTGTTCCCCAAAACTACATTATCTTGGTTAAACTCAAAAAGCTTTTCGTCCGTAGTGAACCATCGATTTTACATGATGATGGGCATGCTGATAGGAGCATTTATTGCGGGTCGAGTGATGGGTTTGCCTGTAGTTACAATCGAAATGGGCGTTTTCTCAGAAACATTGCAGTGGCCGATTTGGGGTAATGTTCTATGGTTTCTTATGGGAGGTTTTTTGCTAGGGTTAGGAGCACGTATCGCCGGAGGGTGCACTTCTGGGCATAGTATACATGGACTAGCCAACTTTCAGCTGTCTAGTTTGGTAGCAACCATTTGTTTCCTGATATTTGGAGCGGTGACGGTGTTTGCCATCCGTGTCTTTCTCATGGGAGGTGTATAAGATGCGGAAGAATTTATCTTTTTTAGGGTTCGGTATGTTGTTTGGCTATGCGCTAAGTAGAGTGAGAGCTTCGGATTATAATTACATTTATCATATGTTTACCGGAACGGACTTCACATTGGCATTGGTAATGGCATCGGCCATTATCGTGGGAGCAATTGGCATGCGAATCTTAGCAATGAATCAGTATAAGGGATTTAGAGGACAAATTATTGAAGTCAATGTGAAGAAACTAACCAAGTACACGGCCGTCGGAGGAATGATTTTCGGGATTGGTTGGGGAATGTCTGGAGCTTGTCCGGGGACTTTACTGGCTCAAATAGGTGAAGGAAAGATTATGGGTATAGTGACCTTGTTTGGAGCGGTCTTAGGAACTTATGCTTATGCTCTGCTGAAAAATAGATACGAAAATATATAATTTTTTAAAATCGCACGAACCTAATTGCTTTTCATGGCATTGGTTATGCGATTTTTGCATAAATATTGGCCGAGGTGCAAGAAAGACCGTGTTATATTAGATATTAATTATATTTATATATGCAGAGTTGAGGTGTTTTTTTAGAAGGGATTCCTAATAATTGTATCGAATATGATAATACAAATGCGCCTAAAGATATACAATAGCAAGGAGAATTCTAATGACATCGTTCGTGCAATTATCTTCTGAAATAGGTAAATTGAATACAGTCATCCTGCATCGACCAGGATTGGAGTTGGAGCATCTTATTCCACCATATTTAGAATATATGCTTTCTGAAGATACACCCCATGTGTCGATGGCCGGAAAAGAACATGATGCTTTTGCCAATCTTCTTACTTCACAGGGTACTCGAGTTTTGTATCTAGCAGACCTATTCTTGGAGGTTATACAAAACGATTCCGTCCGGAGTTCATTTATTGAAGAATATTGTCATCAAAGTCGAATCTCTTCCATAGATCTTAAAAAAGCCGTTAAGCAGTTTCTAAGTTCTCTGAACCCAGTTAAGTTGAGAGATATCGTTTTGCAAGGAGTCATGAAACGTGATCTCCAAGATGTAGCAGGAAGCTGTTTGCCAATGGCCATTGAGGATGAGTACCCTTTTGTCACAGACCCTCTATGTGGAATCTACTTTACGCGTGACATTGGTGTTTGTATTGCGAATGGCATGTTGGTTAGTAGCATGAGTATGCCGTTTCGCCAACGAGAAACCCTTCTGGTAAACTACATTTGGCAATATCATCCATTGTTTCGTCGAGACCATACCCCTAAGTGGTATCAGAATGATTTGGGATATGGTATTGAGGGCGGGGATATCTTGGTTTTGTCTGAAAAAGTGTTGGCGATTGGCTATAGTGAAAGAACTTCGCTAGGTGCAATAGAAGCTCTAGCTCATGTGATGTTTCAACAAGGGTATGAACGAATGATTCTCTTTCACTTACCTAAGAATCGCCGCTATATGCATTTGGACGTGTTATTCACCATGGTAGATCGAGATGCGTTTTTAATCACTCCAGCTTTGGCATCTGGACAATTCGCCACATACGAATTAACTCCCGGAAGAGATGGGAGCATTCTGGCTTCTCTAAAGACCGAGTCGGTACGTCGCATTTTAGAAGAAGCGTTAGGGTTGGATCGCGTCCGCTTTATTTCCGTAGGTGGTGGGGACGTCATCTATGCTCCAAGGGAGCATTGGAATATGGGCTCTAATGTATTGACGATAGCACCGGGAAAAGTCATTGCCTACGACAGAAATGATGTCACGAATGAGCAGTTAGACAAAAACGGGATTAAGGTTTTAACATTCTCGGGATGTGAATTGTCCCGTGGAAGAGGTGGCCCCCGTTGTATGAGTATGCCTGTACATCGAGAGAAAATATAGAATCTGCACTCTTGACAGACCGAACTCAAGTATGATATATTTACAGAAAGCAATGCGGAAGAAAGACTTATCGAAGTTGTGATCAGAGAAGGTTTGCCATCGGCTGAAAGCAAGCCTGCATGAACTCCTTAAGAAAACCCCTTCTAAGCTGCCGTTCGAAAAGGAAACTGAGTAGTTCAGGCCGTATGTTCACGTTATGAACATCGAGTGATGGTGAAAACCATAATTCGGGTGGAACCGTGCATTCGCACCCCGATCAGAGGAGTACTCTGGCTGGGGTGTTTATTTTTTATGAAAGAGAAAGAGGTGTATACAATGATTCAAGTTACGTTGAAAAATGGACATGCTTTAGAGTTGCCAGAGAATAGCACTTGTTTGGATGCCGCGAAGAAAATTAGCAACAGTTTAGCCAAGGAAGTTTTAGCGGCACAGGTCAATGGGAAAAACGTAGATTTGAAATCCGTGCTTCAAAATGGAGATCATTTGAATCTAATTTCCTTTGCAGATGACGAAGGAAAAATGGTGATGAGACATAGTGGTTCGCATCTGATGGCACAAGCTGTAAAACGATTATATCCGAATGCTCAATTAACTATTGGGCCGGCAGTAGAGAATGGGTTCTATTATGATTTTGACATGGCAGGAACCATTTCGGCTAATGAGATTGATGCCATTGAACACGAAATGGCGAAGATCGTAAAAGAAAATCTACCCATCGAACGATTTGTATTATCCAGAGAAGAAGCTTTGGCTTTTGTCAAGGAGAAAAAGGAACCATATAAGGTAGAGCTCATTGAAAATTTACCGGTAGATGCGGAGATTTCCTTTTATCAACAAGGTGAGTTTGTCGATTTGTGCGCCGGACCTCATGTCAGCAGCACGGGTGTGTTAAAAGCTTTTAAGCTAACTGCCGTGACAGGAGCATATTGGCATGGAGATTCTAAGAATAAAATGCTACAACGTGTCTATGGTATTGTATTTCCAAAAAAGGCAGAACTCGATGCTTATCTGAACATGTTAGAAGAAGCGAAAAAAAGAGATCATCGCAAGCTGGGTAGAGAGCTCGATTTGTTTATGATGGCAGATGAGGGGCCGGGTTTTCCGTTCTTTTTACCAAAGGGAATGGTGCTACGAAATACTTTGTTGGCTTTCTGGAGAAGAAAACATCATGAAGCAGGATACCAAGAAATCAGTACACCTATTATTTTGAATGAGAGCCTATGGCATCAATCCGGGCACTGGGATCACTACAAGGACAACATGTATTTCACCAATATCGACGAGCAAACGTTTGTTGTAAAGCCCATGAACTGTCCGGGGGGTATTTTGGCATTCCAAAGGCGTATGTATTCCTATCGTGATTTGCCACAGCGTTTGGCAGAACTAGGATTGGTTCATCGTCATGAGCTATCCGGAGCATTGCACGGTCTCATGCGCGTTAGAAATTTTACGCAGGATGATGCTCATCTCTATGTCACGCCGGAGCAAATTCAAGAAGAGGTTGTTAAAACCATTTTGTTAATCGACTCCATTTATAAGGTCTTTGGATTTGAGTACCATATGGAACTGTCTACTCGCCCTGAGAATTCGATGGGAACGGATGAGCAATGGGAAATAGCCACCAATGGCCTACGCAGTGCACTAGAAGCGATTGACAAACCCTATAAGCTGAATGAAGGGGACGGAGCTTTTTACGGTCCGAAAATTGATTTTCACTTAAAAGACTGTTTGGGAAGAACTTGGCAGTGTGGCACCATCCAATTGGATTTGCAGATGCCTGAGCGGTTTGATTTGACCTATATTGGTGCGGATGGCGAAAAACACAGACCGGTCATGCTTCATCGCACGGCCTTGGGAAGTGTAGAGCGATTCATGGGTATTCTAATCGAACATTATGCTGGGGCGTTCCCTGTATGGTTAGCTCCTGTTCAAGTTAGGGTACTATCAATTACAGATCAACATATCCCCTATGGGCAAGAGATTCAAAAGCGCCTCGATGAAGTCGGGATTCGAGTGGAGCTAGATGACCGAAATGAGAAAATTGGTTTTAAGATCCGTGAGGCTCAATTGCAAAAAGTGCCTTATATGATTATTCTCGGTGAGCAAGAAGTGGAAAAGAAGATGATTTCCGTGCGAGATCGAGCTACCGGTTTAACCACCTCCATGTCTGTAGAGGAGTTTATCCAAAAGGTTCAAAATGAAGTTGCTGAACTAAAATAAAGCATCTGAAATGATATGCAAACCAAACCGAAAAACCATTGCAAACCCTAATAAAATGATGTAAAATAGTACTAGTGTTAATGCTTGGATATGCTCTGGCAATTAACACAACTATCAATCGGGAGGCGATTCCATTGGCCAAGAAGAAATATGAACGTAACAAACCCCACGTAAATATTGGTACCATCGGTCATATCGACCATGGCAAAACCACATTAACCGCTGCATTAACCATCGTATTATCGACCGCCGGCGGTGCCGAAGTCATGAGATATGAAGACATCGACAAAGCACCGGAAGAAAAAGCACGCGGAATCACCATTAACACAGCGCACGTAGAATATCAAACTGAGAGCCGTCACTATGCACACGTAGACTGCCCGGGACATGCGGACTATGTCAAGAACATGATAACCGGAGCAGCGCAGATGGACGGAGCGATTTTGGTTGTATCGGCCGCAGATGGTCCGATGCCACAAACTCGTGAACACATTTTGTTGGCCTATCAAGTAGGCGTACCGCACATGGTGGTCTTTTTAAACAAGTCCGACATGGTAGATGATGCCGAGTTGATTGAGCTGGTCGAAATGGAAGTGCGTGAACTCTTAAGCAGCTACAAATTCCCCGGAGATGATGTACCCGTAGTGGTAGGTTCTGCCTTGAAAGCCGTAGAATGCGGTTGTGGCAAACGCGACTGCCAATGGTGCGGAAAGATCTGGAACCTAATGGATGCAGTAGACTCTTATGTTCCGACACCGGAACGTGCCACCGACAAACCGTTCTTAATGCCGGTAGAAGACGTATTCACGATTACTGGTCGTGGAACCGTAGCGACCGGAAGAGTAGAGCGTGGAATGGTCAAAGTAGCAGACGAAGTGGAAATTGTCGGCTTAATGGAAAAGCCGCGTAAAGTAGTCGTCACCGGCGTAGAAATGTTCCGCAAACTGTTGGATTCTGCCATGGCGGGCGACAACGTAGGTGTGTTGCTACGTGGTGTAGACCGCAAAGATATCGAACGCGGACAAGTATTAGCAAAACCGGGTTCTATTAAACCCCACACCAAATTCAAAGCTCAAGTTTATGTATTGAGCAAAGAAGAAGGTGGACGTCATACCCCGTTCTTCAACGGGTATCGTCCCCAATTCTATTTCCGAACCACCGACGTAACTGGGAACATTCAATTACCGGAAGGCGTAGAGATGGTTATGCCCGGCGACAACATCGTCATGGGAGTAGAGTTGATTACACCGATTGCAATTGAAAAAGAATTGCGTTTTGCCATCCGCGAAGGTGGACGTACCGTTGGCGCTGGTGTTGTTACCGAAGTTCAAGAATAAGA
>CALCNS010000100.1 GCA_937897315.1 uncultured Bacillota bacterium | reverse complement strand
AGATCTACACTCTTTCCCTACACGACGCTCTTCCGATCTTGTTCCTTTAGAGAATGGACAGGAGGCAGCACTAGTGCAAGGTCTTAAAATTCATGCATTTTCTTGCTTAAACGATCTTGTAAGCTATTTAAATGGCGAGAAAGAAGCCGATGAAGTTCTAAACAATGAAGAGAGCACTGAAACCCTTAGCTTACATGATTTTTCAGAGGTTAAAGGACAGTCCGGAGCGAAAAGAGCTATGGAGATTGCGGCAGCAGGAGCACATAACTTGATCATGATTGGATCTCCGGGAAGCGGTAAGTCGATGTTAGCAAAATGCATGCCTTCTATATTACCGACGATGGAACTCTCCGAAGCGTTAGAAGTGACACAAATCTATAGTGTCAGCGGAATGCTCCAACACAAGCAGCGTTTGATTTCTCAACGCCCTTTTCGTTCACCACACCATTCTATTAGCAATGCAGGTTTGGTCGGAGGAGGAAAAAATCCACGCCCGGGAGAGATTAGTTTAGCACATCATGGGGTGCTTTTTTTGGATGAGTTACCGGAGTTCCGTAAGGATATTCTAGAACTGATGAGGCAACCCATGGAAGATGGACAATTGACTCTTTCGCGTGCCAGTGGGGCTTATTCATATCCTGCACGTTTTATGTTGATTGCTGCGATGAATCCTTGTCCTTGTGGATATTACGGAGATGGGCAAAGACCCTGCACTTGTTCAGAACTATCGGTTCAGAGGTATCGAAATCGAGTTTCTGGACCTTTACTTGACCGAATTGACTTACATGTCGATGTGCCTAGGTTAACTTTTCAGGAAATCACACAGACGAATCCTTCTGAATCCTCAACACAAATACGAATGAGAGTAGATCAGGCTCGGTCTATACAAAGAAAAAGGTATCACGAAGAATCGATTCTGAACAATGCCGCGATGTCTAGCAAGCAAATCAAACAATTTTGTCGATTGACAACAACGGGTCAAGAATTATTAAACCAAGCCTTTCGCAAACTGAAACTAAGTGCTCGTGCTTATGATCGAATCTTGAAAGTCTCCCGAACCATAGCGGACTTGTCCGGAGCTGAAACTATTCAACCGGAGCATTTGGCAGAAGCCATTGGATACCGGGGATTGGACCAAAAATATTTCCGATAAGGGGAATCGATATGTCTTATTATGCAATCTCTGATTTACATTTATCCTTACAGACGAATAAGCCAATGGATGTCTTTGGTGCAACATGGGTAGATCATCCCTCTCAAATACAGAACGCTTGGTTATCCAAAGTGAATGCAGAGGATTATGTATTGATTCCCGGCGATATAAGCTGGGCTATGCGGTTTCATGAAGCGACAGAGGATTTTGCTTTTTTAAACAGATTACCTGGTATCAAAGTAATCGGACGTGGGAATCATGATTATTATTGGCATTCTCATCAGAAAATGTTGGACTTCCTCCCAGCGGGGATGATTCCTCTGGATCGTCATGTTCTTCAGCTACCGGATTTTATTTTAGGGTCTACCAAAGGATGGAATTGTCCGGGATCTTCGGGCTATACACCATCAGAAGACGAGAAGTATTACAAACTTGAAGTGCAAAGATTAGAAATGGTCTTAAAGAATATGAGCACAGGTATAGGTCCCCTGGTCATCATGCTACATTTTCCACCAACTAATGAAAAGTTGGAACCATCTTTGTTCACGCAATTACTAGAGGATTACAAAGTTCGCTTATGCATTTTTGGTCATTTGCATGGAAGCAGCCTAAAAAAAACCTATGATCGAGAACATAATCATGTGCGGTACCAATTGGTTTCTGCAGATTATTTGGACTTTCAACCCCTGTATTTGGATCCCTTCATAAAAAAGGAGGTATAAGTACTGTTGGATCAACGTTTTTATCACATCGCAATCAAAGCGATGCCTCAAATAGGACAAACGCGAGTGAATCAGTTACTTCAGCATTTCGGCAATGCCCAAATGGCTTGGTGCGCTGCACCCAAACTATGGCGAGGAACTATCGCTTTATCAGAAAAGCAATGGACAGAGGTCGAACAAAAATATCGTCTTCATCTTCCTGAACTCATCTATGATGACTTAATGAAGAGAGATATACAAATGTGGATTCCCGAGGATGAGGGTTATCCGGAACTACTCAGAGAGATTTCACTTCCCCCCGAACACTTATTTATTCAAGGTGAATTTTCGAAGGATGAAACGTGTATTGCCGTCGTTGGTTCCAGAAAGGCTTCTCACTATGGACGAACTGTAGCGTCGCACTTAGCGGAAGGACTGGCAGATTGCGGATTCACAGTCGTCAGCGGATTGGCTCAGGGAATTGATAGTGCTGCGCATAAAGGTGCCTTGCTGAAGGGGCGTACTGTGGCCGTTCTAGGTGCAGGCCATGATCACATTTATCCAAAGGAACATGCGCATTTATCACAAGAAATACGGAACCGCGGCGGAGTCATTAGCGAATACCTGTATCCTACTACACCTCAATCAGGCTTTTTTCCAGCACGAAATCGGATTATTTCAGGGCTTTCGTTAGCTACTATCGTGGTAGAAGCAAAAGATACCAGTGGATCATTGATTACAGCAACGTTTGCCCTCGAGCAAGGTAGAGAGGTGTTTGCAGTGCCGGGGAATATTTTTTCGGAGAATAGCAAAGGATGTCATGACCTCATCAAGCAAGGAGCAAAATTGGTTCATTCCATTGAAGATATCCTAGATGAATTCCAGTACTTGTCGTTATCGAATCGTCAAAAAGCTACTTCTTCCTCGGTGGAGGTATCCTTAACTCTCATGCAACAAAAAATATTATCTGCTCTAGAAGCGGAACCGATACATATCGATCAGCTGGCTGTGGATTTGTCACTGCCTGTTGGAGTGCTTTTGTCAGAATTAACGCAATTAGATTTATTGGGTCTTGCCAAAGCGAATCCAGGCGGTTATTATATTAAAGAAGTTCTGTAACAAGTACAGAGAATTCATCAATGAAATGAGATGATAAGAGTATGGCAGATACATTAATTATAGTAGAATCTCCAACCAAAGCTCGAACGATAAGCAAATTCTTATCCAATCGATATCAAATCAAAGCGACCATGGGCCATATTAGAGATTTACCCAAAAGCCAGTTTGGGGTCGACATAGAAAACAACTACCAACCCAAATATATCACGATTCGTGGCAAAGGTGATTTGCTGAAAGAGCTAAAAATCGCCGCCAAAAAAGCAAAGCGAGTGTATTTGGCAACGGACCCAGATCGAGAAGGAGAAGCGATTTCTTGGCACCTAGCCAATGTTTTGGGCTTAGATCCTGCTAGCGTTTGCCGGATCGAGTTTCACGAGATTACGGAGAAAGCCGTGAAAGAAGCATTGAATCATCCTCGGCCCATTGATTTGTGTTATGTAGATGCACAACAAGCCAGACGGGTTTTGGACCGCATTGTCGGGTATCAATTAAGTCCTTTATTGTGGCGGAAAATTCGTTACGGGTTAAGTGCCGGAAGAGTACAATCTATTGCGGTAGCACTGATATCCGATCGAGAGCAAGAGATTCTTGCGTTTACTCCTGAAGAGTATTGGTCGTTAGAAGTTCATTGCAGCAAAGACGTTAGGGCAATAAAAGCAAAACTGGTTGAGGTTCGCGGAGAAAAGCCGATTTTACGCTGTGAATCGGATGTACAAGCATTGATTCAGGAATTTGATGATGAATGTGAAGTAGTATCCTACAAAAAAGGACAGCGGTTACGGCAACCCAGTGCTCCTTTTACAACAAGCACCCTGCAACAAGAAGCATCGCGTAAACTTGGTTTTACCGGGCGTAAAACAATGTTGTTGGCGCAGCAATTGTATGAGGGCATTGAACTGGGAAAAGAAGGTCCTGTAGGTCTTATCACCTACATACGTACCGATTCAACCATGATTTCGAATGCTGCCTTTGCAATGGCACAAGAATACTTGCGCAATCAATTGGGACTTGATTATGGTATCGAGCAAAAGAGATTATTCACCGGCAAGAAAGGGGCACAGGAAGCTCATGAAGCCATAAGACCAACCGAAATCTCCAGAAAACCAGATGAGTTAAAAGATTATCTGAATCGAGATCAATACAAATTATATCGTATTATTTGGGAGCGTTTTTTGGCAAGTCAAGCTGCTGCT
>CALCNS010000099.1 GCA_937897315.1 uncultured Bacillota bacterium | reverse complement strand
CGGACACTTCCACCTATGGACACTTCAACTCCATCTTGTTTCCCTGGGAGCAGGTGAACATGACAACGGAGTTGAGAAAGGCAGCAAGCAAATATGCAGCTGGAAATTAGGGTAGAGAAATCGAAGAGGCTTACCCTAACGGGTGTATAAATCTAAATCCCTTTCATTTCATTGAAATTGTTTTATGGTTATGTTATAGTATTATTAGACTGAAAAAGCTTGTCACCATACCAATAGCGCTAATCCAATTTTATGGAGGGTTTAAAGATGAAAAAGCTCGGTTTACTAATTCTGTTGACTTTGACGTTATCTATAACGCTTGTTGGCTGTAACGCTACCGATGTAAATGTTCCTCAACCTACTTCTGGGAAACAAAACGAAGTGAGTGGTGGCATATTCACTGAACCGAAAGACAAATTGGAATCGTTGGATGAAATTGATAAAACCATTACAGTCGAATTAATGAATAATGGCTATACTCTTGAACAAGCTAGTTTAATGCAAGAAATACTAAATACTGTAGGTGTTGAGAGCATCGTCATAGAAAAAATGACCGGGCAGGCGGAAACTGGGCTCAATGCTGTTGTGTGTTATCCTAATGGATACACAGATGTAAATCGGCGGTTCTATTTTACTACTGAAGATGGCGTATTGTTCTATGCTGGATTTGGCAATGAGGATCTATACGATAGCGAAAAGGGTGGATACCTAAAAAAATACGATGATGTATATGTGCCAGAAAAAAAAGTAACAATAGAAATATTTAATGAGCTTCAGATGTTAGCACGTGATGAAATTATTAAGAGTCTGATATATCCTAAAACAGCTGATTTCAGTATGTTCGATTGGGGAGTTGGCCGTAGTGACAATAACTACCAGATTGTAGGGAGCGTAACTGCAAAAAACGGACGCGGTGTGAAAGATGAATTACCTTTTTCTGTCTGGTTTAAGTTAAATGATGGCAAATATCAAGTTGAAGGTGTTTCTATAAAGGGTATTCGAATAAAATAAGTTCTATTGTGTAGCATATATAACTCATTTAGCTCCACCTTTGCAGGTGGAGCTAAAATTTTCGAAAAATTCGTCAGAAAGTTTGTCAATAGACTACTCGAACGAACCATAATACCGATTTATCAGAAAACGGAGGTAAAATGAAGATTGAACGATTAAAGATAGAACTGCTCATTCCTGCTGATTATAACCCCAGAAAAGACTTAAAGCCTGGGGATGCAGAATACGAAAAGCTCAAACGTTCCATTCAAGAATTTGGGTATGTTGAACCCATTATCTGGAATAAAAGCACCTCTCACGTTATCGGTGGCCATCAGAGATTGAAGATCTTGATGGATCTAGGCTATACCGAAGTCGAGTGCGTGGTGGTGGATATGAGCGAAGAGAAAGAAAAAGCGCTCAACATCGCACTCAACAAGATCAGTGGCGCGTGGGATCAAGAGAAACTCGCTCTCCTGATTACCGACCTTCAAGGGACCGACTTCGATGTCTCCCTCACCGGTTTTGACCTAGCCGAACTGGATGACCTGTTTAAAGATTCACTCAAGGATGGAATCAAAGACGATGACTTTGATGTTGATTCAGAACTAAAAAAGCCTGCCATCACCAAATTGGGAGATACTTGGAGGTTGGGTCCGCACCGATTGGTGTGTGGTGACTCAACAAAACAAGAAACCTTCACCCAACTCATGGACGGCAAACAAGCAAATCTTGTCGTTACCGATCCTCCTTACAATGTCAACTATGAAGGCACAGCCGGGAAGATCAAAAACGATAACATGGGCAACGAAGCCTTTTATCAGTTTCTATTGGAGTCCTTTCAGAACATGGAAGCGGTGATGACAAAGGATGCCTCCATCTATGTTTTCCACTCTGATACGGAAGGTTTGAATTTTAGAAAGGCTTTCTCGGATGCGGGCTTTTACCTTTCTGGCACCTGCATCTGGAAGAAACAATCTTTGGTGCTTGGCCGTTCTCCTTACCAGTGGCAGCATGAGCCAGTGCTCTTTGGGTGGAAGAAAAGCGGTAAGCACAACTGGTATGCCGACCGCAAACAAACCACCATCTGGGAGTTTGAAAAGCCCAAAAAGAACGTAGACCACCCAACCATGAAACCTGTTGCTTTGATTGCTCACCCCATCCTCAATAGCAGCTTATCCAACTGCATCGTGCTTGATCCGTTTGGTGGTAGTGGCTCGACCTTGATTGCCTGTGAGCAAACCGGACGAATCTGTTACACTATTGAGTTGGATGAGAAATACTGCG
>CALCNS010000098.1 GCA_937897315.1 uncultured Bacillota bacterium | reverse complement strand
GGAATCGGCTTTAAGCTTTCGTTTCTTCCGAGAGCTCCTCATGGAACAATGTGGCGATGAAGCTACGAACAGAATCATTGTCACGACAGACGCAAAAAAAGGAGCTTTATATGAGCTGGCCCAAAGAGAAGGTTATAAAACCTTTGTGATTCCCGACAACATAGGTGGAAGATATTCTGTATTAACACCGGTTGGCTTACTCCCCATGGCTTATGCCGGTATCGACATAGAGGATGTTCTGGAAGGTGCATCTTTGGCTTTTGAGGATTGTCGCCACGTAGATTTACAAAAAAACGATGCCTATCGATATGCTGTAATTAGGAATCTTCTAATGGCAGAAGACAAACACATTGAAGTCATGGTTCAATATGAGCCGAAGTTATATTACTTTACGGAGTGGTGGAAACAACTGTTTGGCGAAAGTGAGGGCAAAGATGGTAAAGGTCTTTTCCCAGCAAATTTAAGCTTCTCTACAGATTTGCATTCCATGGGGCAATACTTACAGCAAGGTCCACGACATATGTTTGAAACAGTCCTCTGGGTGGATGAGCCGGATGTAGATTGGTCTATAACAGGTTTAGGAGACGAGACCGACGGTCTATCGTATTTGGAAGGTAAAGGTTTAAACTATGTCAATAAGATCGCCATGGAAGCATCCACCCAAGCACATTCTGAAGGTGGAGTTCCAACCCTCCTGTTTCACTTTTCGCGACTCGATGCTCATACATTTGGCTATGCTGTTTATTTCTTTATGATGGCCTGCGCGATGAGTGCATATTTGCTTGGGGTGAATCCGTTTAACCAACCAGGAGTGGAGACCTATAAGAGAAATATGTATCGCTTACTGACTTCTGATGAAGAGCAGAATTAGTCGAAGCTTGTCAGTTGCTTGCCATCCTTTTTGTATTATGGTATACTTTGGTCAATCGTCAGCCGAAGCTGATATATGAATGCAAATGAAGACAAAATACCACGCTGAATCGCTTGCCCAAGGCAGGCATACTTCGTGGTATTTTATTGCAAGGAGGAAGAATTTTGAAACAAAATTCCACAAAGAAAATGGTTTACGCGGCTCTTCTATTGGCCTTAGGTTTGGTCTTACCCTTTCTAACCGGTCAGATTCCGAGTATTGGTAGTCAGTTGTTACCAATGCACATTCCGGTTCTTTTAACCGGGTTTATTTGTGGCTGGCCCTATGGTTTAGCGGTAGGGTTCATTACCCCCTTGTTGAGAAGCGTTTTGTTTGGTATGCCCCCTTTGTTTCCAGTCGCGATGGCAATGGCCTTTGAACTCGCTACCTATGGTGTATTGACTGGGTTGATTTATTCTGCACTACCTAAAAAACCTTGGTCCGTGTTCGCTTCCCTGGTGACAGCCATGATAGGAGGACGACTCGTTTGGGGAAGTGCCATGTATTTTCTTTTGGCTAGCCGTGGGGGAGCGTTCACTCAAAAAGCTTTTTTGGCGGGGGCATTTGTCAATGCAATTCCAGGAATTCTCGTCCAACTTCTTTTAATTCCCATTCTTGTTCTCACTCTTGAAAGAGCAGGATTTATATCAAAGTAGGAGTCGTATATGTCACAGTACATTTCCTTACTTGATTTGAAAGAACTTCTCTCACAACGTTTGGCTTCTAATACTACAACTTTATTGGCGATTGATGGTTGTAGTGCTTCAGGTAAAAGTCATTTGGCTCATGAACTGTCTTTATTGTATGATTGTAACTTGTTTCATATGGACGACTTTTTCCTCCAGTCCCACCAACGAACCACAGAACGTCTACTTGAACCCGGTGGTAATGTCGATTATGAGCGCTTTCATACAGAAGTCATTCTACCTTTACGCGAGAAAAGATCCTTTTCCTACCGTATATTCGACTGCCAAAGCATGACTTTTGCAAAAATCAATTCTGTACAACCAAAACTTCTCAATATTATAGAAGGCTCTTACAGTCATCATCCATATTTTCAGCAACCTTATGATATCACTCTCTTTCTCGAAGTGGACGCAGAAGAACAGAGTAGGCGGATACTTCATAGGAATGGGGAGTACTTACATAAACGCTTTATGGAAGAATGGATCCCTATGGAGAATAGGTACTTTGAATATTACAAAATTCGAGAGACAAGTCAATATCTCTATTGCGAATCATAAAGTCACCTTTTGGTGGCTTTATTTCATTTTTTTGCAGGATTTCTTCCGTGACTCAAGAAGTAATTAGTATACGTATCAAAGGAGGAAATGAATCATGGAAACTAGACCCTATATTCGCTGGGAGTTATTGGATGACTTCATGACTCAAGCCTTTGTGAAGTTGGGTGTACCCTATGAGGATGCCAAAATTTGCTCCGATGTACTCATGGAAAGCGATCAGATCGGAAGAGCGTCGTGTAGGGAAAGAGTGTAGATCTCGGTGGT
>CALCNS010000097.1 GCA_937897315.1 uncultured Bacillota bacterium | reverse complement strand
GACCACCGAGATCTACACTCTTTCCCTACACGACGCTCTTCCGATCTTAGCGTCATCAAAAACATTGGCTACGGTTTTGAGAAACCTTATAACTACTTATTTGTGAGAATCGACTCGGCGGAGCATGCCGAAACCACGGTAGAAGCTATTTTGAAGTATCTGCGCCCTCTTTACGGAGATAAAGTGAAAGCGATTCAAATCGATAGCGGCACTCGCGGTGTGGTTGCTATGACTGAGGAGTCCATTGTTCCCTTAAAGAAAGTTAGTTATAACCTGGCTGCTGTTTCGTTGTTACTCATGTTAGCTCTTGTCACCATGCATGGCTTTCAGGAAAGAAAAAACATCGCCATGAAACGCTCCCTGGGCTCCACCGAAGCCGAAATCGAGTTGGAATACTTTCTACAATATCTGCGCTTAAGTGTGCCTGCGAATGTTTTATCGGTGATATTAGTCTACCTGTTCTTAATTTTGGTGCAGAGCCAGTTCAACATTATTTCGTATCTTTCTCCAGACACCATCGTCACCATGCTCCCCCTCACCGTGTTTTTAGGCCCAGCTTGCAGTTTCTTACCTCTGTTTTTCATTTTGAAATACGAGCCCATGGCGGTAGTATCGGGTGACAAGAGTATGAAATGGTGGATTTTCGATATCCGCCGAGACTTGGTTTGGGCAACTTTCTTGGTGGTCATTGCTGTGGTCACCTACAGTAGCTTAACCGCCTTAAAAGATATGAACGTGGTAGACAATCAAATACGGCAAGCCGGTTTCGACCGGGTCACGTTGGAAAGCGTTAGAAATACGGGTCAAGACAACTTACCTCCGGTTTATTTGCAAATCGTAGAAAACCTAGGCATCGATGCAAAGGGTCTGGCTTGGCAGGGAACTGTTCCGCAAGCAAGTCTGTGGTTGGAACAAGAGAAATTCATTGCAGACCTATCACTTTGCAAGGGAGATACTTTAAGCGCTCAAGGGTTGAATTTGCTACACGGTAATTGGATACAAACGCCGCAAGAGGTGGTATTAGGTAACCAATTAGCCACAGCATTGTTTGGAACCTCACAGCTTGCTTTGGGGCAAACCCTACGGTTCCAGCCCCAGGGTTCAGCTTATACCGTGGTGGGGGTAGTCGATGCCAAGGCAGATGTAGAATGTCCCAATTTAACAAACCCCAATGCAACCGTATTTATAAGTTCCCAAGCAAACGATAGTAGCATCTGGAAAGAGGTCCTAAAGCCCCTCATTATTCTTCGCAGTGAGGACTTCAACCGAGTCCAAGACGCCAGAGCCGCCTTGCAGAATTGGTTGAACCAATCGAGCGTTCCCCTGCTGAAAATCAAAGAAAAGCTTTATGACTTAGAACAAACTCGCCAATTGCAAAAAACTTTCCTTTATACCGTGTGGATGTTCATCTTGTTGGAGGTCTTACAAATTAGCATTGCAGTTCTCTCGTTTACCTTGATTCGCACCAGAGAATTAGCCCGTGCAGTGGCTATACAACGTTCTCTCGGGGCTACTCAAGCCCAAATTGCCCGTGCAATCTTCTTTGAATCGATTTGGCCGTTCTTACCGGCTGCGCTGCTGGGCTGCATTTTCGGATTTGGTGTGTTTGTTGCAGATCAAGGGCTTTCGCAAGTGTATCCTAGAGATTATATAGTTACCTTAATCCCCATAGTAGTATCTATGCTCTTGTGTATCTTGGCGGCTTGGCAACCGGCACAACGCTTTGCCAAAATTCCGCCTGCAAATCTAATGTAAAAAGAAGGAGGCTTTTTCAATGCCAGAACCCAGACATCCTTACCGTTTCTCGCCCTTGCAGGAAAAACTAACAGGACTGGTGCTTGTCATCCTTTTGGTCATTCTCATTGTGAATGTTTTTTTTAAGGTAACCTCTGCTTATGTCATGATTCCACTTATTGTCTTAGCCGGAGTGGTATATGTGGCTTCGCTCATAGCGGGTAAGATGAAGAAGTAAACTTTCTTTCTGAAAAGGAGATTAGAAACCATGGAAGGATATCGTCCGTTATTATCGGTAAAGGGAATGAGCAAGATTTATCATAAGCGCGAGGTGGAAATTCGTGCACTCGATCAGGCAAATTTAGAAGTTCGCCGTGGGGAATGGATTACTCTGTGGGGGCCATCGGGCAGTGGTAAGTCAACCTTCTTGTATTTGCTGGGGACATTGCTACAACCCGAAGAGGGAAGTTACCGCTTTGAAGATGAAATGCTAGCTGGAACCGAAAGCTTGGGTTACTTGTCGAGCACGAACGACAAAAAGCTATCTGCTTTTCGGGCTGAAAAAATCGGCTTCATCTTCCAAGATTATAACTTACTTGAAGACAAAACCGCTTTGGAGAATGTAATGCAACCGGCAAAATACGTGACAAAGCTCAAGCCTCCAAAAGAAGTGCAGGAGCGTGCAGAGGAGTTACTACGCCAGGTGGATTTGGCAGATCGTATGCATCATTTCCCGGGGGAGCTTTCGGGTGGGCAAGAACAGCGTGTGGCCATCGCCAGAGCGATGATGAACCAACCTTCGTTGTTGTTAGCTGATGAACCCACGGGTAATCTGGACAGCGTAAATCACACCATGGTGTTGAACCTTATTAAGCAGCTGAACAACCAAGGAGTAACGGTAATTGTTGCGTCCCATAATCCCGAAGTGGCAGAGATTGCCGACCGCGTGGTGAAGCTAAAAGATGGGAAGATTGAAGAAATAGTCACGAGATGATTTTTAATTGAAAGAATAGAAGAAAAACAGAGGAGTTTACCACTCTTTCGGTGAAATAAAGTGCAAAGTGTTGATGCAAATCATTAAAACGTTAGGGCGGTGAGTTTTCATGGCAGAGTCTATGATTCGTACTGACCGGGTTGTACCAAAGAACGAGAACGAAGTCTCAAAACCCGTGCCGTTTAGCCCTTTTTATGTTCGCGAATTGGAGTCTTTCTTAGCGGATCAGGCTAAAGAAGGATTTGAATTGAAACGGATCTCAGATACCAATTCTTCGTTTACCTATGAAAAATCGATGCCGAAAGAGTTAACGTATCGCCTGCTTTTGGGACCAACAGAATTGGATTCTTCCC
>CALCNS010000096.1 GCA_937897315.1 uncultured Bacillota bacterium | reverse complement strand
TAACTCCATTAGCAATTCATGCAAACCGCACTCTCCATTTGGAGGGTGCGGTTTTTTGGTTGTCAGATATTTATGACATTACATATACATGATAGTACACTGCCAAAAGAGTACGGTTTCCAACACGAATATTTACAGCTTTATGAGGTCTGAATAAAGGAATTTTGCTCTGCAAATCGAATTGAAATGAAGAATATGGGTTAGGAAAGGGGTTATTTCTTATGGTTAAAGTCGCCATCAATGGATTCGGGCGCATCGGTCGTTTAGCTCTAAGGATGTTGGTTGATCATTCTGAACTGCAATTAGTCGCTATAAACAGTAACGGCAGTGTGGAAAGCTCCGCACATCTTTTTAAGTATGATTCCACCTATGGTCCATGGAAAGGCACTGTGGAGACAAAAGAGAATACCTTAATCGTCAATGGTAAACACATTCGATATTCTCAGGAAAGAGAACCGCAAAATCTTCCCTGGGCTGATTTACAAGTAGATTTAGTGATTGATTGTACCGGCAAGTTCACCGATCGTGAGAAAGCAATTTTGTATCAGCAAGTCGGTGTGAAAAAAGTCCTGTTGTCCGCCCCGGGTAAAAAAGAAGATGTCACCTTAGTGATGGGTGTGAATGAACACATGTATGACCCCAAGGAGCATTACTTAATTTCCAATGCTTCTTGTACTACCAACTGTTTAGCACCGGTGGCGAAAGTACTACACGACACCTTTGGGATTGAAAAGGGTCTTATGACGACGGTCCATGCCTATACCAACGACCAAGTGACCTTGGATAAATCTCACAAAGATTTACGACGTGCTCGTGCTGCTGCTCTATCGATTATCCCAACCACTACAGGTGCTGCCAAATCCTTATCTTTGGTCATTCCCGCACTGAAAGGAAAACTCAACGGCTTAGCATTGCGTGTACCCACCCCCACCGTTTCCGTGGTCGATTTGGTGGTGGAAACCAGCAAACCCGTGACCAAAGAGAGTGTCAATGCGGCCTTTGCTCAAGCGGCCGCGACAAATCTGAAAGGCATTCTCGATATCACCAATGATCCTGTGGTTTCGGTGGACCTAAAAGGTTCCGATTATAGTTCCATTGTCGATGCAGATTTGACCATGGTCATCGGAGAGAATCAAGTCAAAGTCATTGCCTGGTATGACAATGAATGGGGTTATACCTGTCGCTTATGTGAAATGGCCGCCTTTATTGCAGCCAAAGGGTTCTAGCGACAGAAACAATTCGGTGTCGCCAAGTGATTCGTTTAGCAAGGCGGCTTCAACAAAGCCGCCTTGCTTTTTTTACAGGGAGGGTGAAAGATGCAGAAGAAAACCGTAAAAGATTTCCCACTAAAAGGTAAAAAAGTTTTACTCAGAGTCGACTTCAATGTTCCCACCGATGACTCCGGAGTCATCACCAATGACGTGCGTATTCGCGCAGCGATGCCAACCTTGAATTACATTCTCGAGCAAGGGGGCTCTGTTATACTGACCAGCCATTTTGGCCGACCCAAAGGGAAAGTCAACGAAAAATACCGTTTAGGTGCCGTTGCTACTAGGGTAGAAGAATGTTTAGGTCGACCCATACAGTACAGCAAAGAGTTCGTTGGAGAAGAATCCAAGAGACTGGCTGCAAAGTTGCAACCAGGAGATGTTTTATTGTTAGAGAATAGCCGTTTCCACGCAGGTGAAGAAGCCAATGATTCGGAGCTCTCGAAAGAATTGGCTTCTTATGCCGATATTTATATCAACGATGCTTTTGGTGCTGCTCACCGAGCCCATGCTACCACAGCCGGTGTAGCGCAGTATTTACCGGCTGGGGCAGGCTTCCTAATGGAAAAAGAACTGGAGTATTTAGGTAAAGCTTTGGAACAACCGGAACATCCTTTTGTTGCGGTGATTGGCGGAGCAAAAGTTTCCGATAAAATCGATGTCTTGTCGAATTTGGTCCAAAAAGTCGATGCTTTAATCATTGGCGGTGGCATGGCTAACACCTTCTTGTTGGCTCAAGGAATCTCGATGGGTTCTTCCTTAGTCGAGCCCGAGAAGACGGAGTTGGCG
>CALCNS010000095.1 GCA_937897315.1 uncultured Bacillota bacterium | reverse complement strand
ATGAAAGCAAACGAAGCAGCTTGGAAACCAATTTGCATAATGGAGTTCATGACTTCTGAACTACCCCCTACTTGTAAACCCATAACAAAAATTAAAGCAAATAAACCCACTGTTATCGCAACCGGTACCTGTTTTGCCCATACGGGATAATGCCGCAGGACGAAACCAAATAGGATTCCTGCAGATAAAGCCAGTAGCAAATCAATCATCTGGATACTCCTCTCGTTGATATGGATTAGTATAACGGGTCAATGATGATTTTACAACCCTTGTTTGTCGATTGTAGATTTGTTAGGAATCTCCATAATAGTGAGAGTTGACAGAGTCGGGTATACTGGTAAAGGGAAGTAAGCAAAGAAGGGCGAATTGGAAAGCAATTGTCATCTGTAATGCAAATGGATTCTGCAAGAGGTGTAAAATGGTAGGTAAATTACGAAATTGGCTGGTTGGATATTTAGATAATGATGTGATGAGAGAGAATGGCATCTATAGTATCGCCGATGGTATGACTTATAGTATTATGAATGGATTAACCATGTCCTTCATGGGTGTGTTTGCCTTGCGTTTAGGAGCTACCGATCAGATGCTGGGCTTTTTAGCGGCCTGGCCGGCATTAATGGGATTGATTGCTCAAATTCCTTCTGCCATTATCACCGAACGAACCGATATGAAATTGAGACCATTGTTGGCTTGGTGTTGGGCACATCGTATCAATTATATGTTTTATGCTATCATCCCTTTCTTACCCATTTCTGGTATCATGAAAGCCTGGGTATTTATCGCTCTTGTTACCTGGATGAATTTCCCTGCTGTTGTAGTCAATACCATGTGGACTCAACTAATGGGGGAGATTTTCCCCATCCGCTATCGAGGAAGAATTTTTGGGGATCGCAATTTCATTGTTGGTTGGATTACCTTGGGAAGTATGTTATTGGCTGGGCCTCTTTTGGATTACATACCCTATCCTTATAACTTCGGCCTTCTGTTCTTTCTGGCATTTTTAGGGTTAGTGGCATCCACATATTATTTGACGAAAATCAAAGAAGTAAAAGTAGAAAGTGCAGAAATAGAGACTACACCCCAAAAGAGGCCATTCGATGGCATGAAATTGGTGATAAAAGACAAGCACTTCTTAAGTTTTACCGCGGCTTCGTTCATTTATTACATTGGATTCAATATATCTGCATCCATGTGGACTATTTTACATGTGCGCGTATTGCTCTTGAGCAACACGCAAATTGCAATGGTGTCGATTTTAAGTACGATTATGGCTACACTGAGCTATCGATTCTGGGGCAGGGTATCGGACCAAATTGGCAATAAGCAAGTGTATTTTATTGCATGCCTTTTATTTCTAATGCAACCCTGGCTACACGCTTATGTCAACCAGAATACCCTTTGGTTACTTTGGGCTTTGTCCATCGCCAATGGTTTGGCCAGTGGTGCATTCAATTTATCTCAATTCAATACCCTACTGAGCGTCGCTCCAAACCCGGCAATTCGCCCTAGCTACATGGCTTTTTTTAATATGGCTATGCAGGTTACCGGCTTTGTGTTTCCTATGTTAGGAATGTTGATTTTCAAAAGCATTGGCAGTCAACTGAACCCCATATTTTATCTCTCCACAATGTTTCGAACGGTTGGGTTAATCTACATGGCGTATGTCATTCAGTTGAAGTGGCCATTTGGTAGGAGAACGTAAAGGTTACTGTGTAGCTTGAAAGGAAGAATCTCATGGATTTAGCAACCGTATCTTTGTTGGCTATAGTCATCGCCATTGTCATTGGCTTTTGGCGTGATATCAATGTGGGAATCCTGTCTATGGGTTTTGCTTTTTTATTGGGGGTCTGGGGAGCTGGGTTTTCAGCAGGTGAAATCATCGCTTTTTGGCCAACAAAGTTATTCGTTACACTCATCGGAGTTTCATTATTGTTTTCCATGGCTCGTTGTAATGGTACACTGGAACGATTGGCTCGCCGAAGTGTGGCTTTGGCCAATGGGAATGGTCCCTTAATTCCCTGGATTTTCTTTGGATTGGCTGCATTGTTTGCCGCCATAGGACCGGGCAATATAGCTGTTGTGGCAATATTGGGCCCCATAGGTATGGCCATCGCTCAGGAAATGCATATTTCTCCCATCCTCATGGCAACATTGCTCATTGGAGGTTCCAATGCCGGGGGAATGTCACCGATTGCTCCAACGGGAATCATTGGCGTGAATCTGTCTCAACAGTATTTACATGTGGATACAACATTTACAACCTGGCTGGCGATGGTTTTGAGTGCTTTTATTTGGTGTGGAGTAGTATATCTGGCATACGGTGGGTATAAATTACCAAAAAAACCATTGGAGAACCAAAAAGAAAACATCGCGTTGAACGCTTCGCATCGATGGACTGTAGCTGGGATGACGGTACTCATACTTGTGGTAGCTTTTTTGAAATGGGATTTAGGCTTAAGTGCGTTTGCCATTTCCGGTATTTTATTGGCTTTACGTGTAGCAGAGGAGAAACAAGCCTTATCTGGGATACCATGGGGGGCTATGATACTGGTTGCAGGAACCGGAACTCTTATCGAAGTAACAGCACATTTAGGTGGTATTGATTTATTGACTAGCTTTTTTAGAGGATTTATGAATGAACAAACAGCGCCTGCTGTCATGGGTGTGATCAGCTCCATTATGACATTTTTTGCTAGCGCTTCCGGAGTGGTAATGCCAACATTAATTCGAACATTACCCGGCTTACTTCAAGATGTACAACCTATATCTGCTCCTATTATGGTGGCTGCTATCGTCGCCGGAGGTCATTTGGTTACGACAGGTCCCTTTACTACCTTGGGAGCATTGGCATCGGCTTCTTTGACTCCGGAACAAGACCGAAATCAATTTATTCGTCAGCAACTCATCACAGCCATCGCTAGCACTTTTTTTGGCTTTGTATTGTTCTTGGGGCTGTTTCAATTGCCATGGTTTTCGTAAAATTTCTTGACAAATCCGTTGGTATCTTATATATTTAATTCAATGACCATGACGGAGAGAAGTAGCTTTACTCTTGGATTCAGAGATTCGGCGGTTGGTGTGAGCCGGAGCCAGGATAAAGGGAAATACCCTCCCGATGTTGCAATTCAAAACCATCCTAACACAAGGTGGAAGTAGGTATTGCCGTTCGCTCCGCGTTAGAAGAGCCCAAAGAGAGGGTTCTATGAATCTTCGAATATGGGTGGTACCGCGTTCAAAAGACGCCCCTTACCGGGGGTGTCTTTTTTTTATCATGATCATGAGGGAGGTTTTAATGTATGAAGTCTGCATTTGAAATGCTGCAGGAGAGAGGCTTTATTCAGCAATTGAGCCACGAGACAGAAATTAAAGAAATGTTTGCCAAAGAGCGAGTCACTATGTATGTGGGAATTGATCCTACTGCCGATAGCTTACATGTAGGGCACCTATACCCGGTTATGGTGATGGCCCATATGCAACGCATGGGTCATCGTCCTATCATCGTGGTAGGCGGTGGCACTGCCATGGTGGGTGATCCTTCTGGGAAAACGGAAATGCGTAAGATGCTGACGGTGGAAGACATTGAGCACAATAAAGCGGGGTTGCGGCGTCAACTCGAACGAGTGCTGGATTTCTCGAGTGGGCAAGCACGAATGGTGGACAATGCGGATTGGTTGATGAAATTGGAATATGTACCGTTCTTAAGAGAAATCGGATCTCATTTTAGCGTAAATCGCATGCTCACGGCGGACTGCTTTCGCGCACGCATGGAGCGTCCGGATGTAGGATTAAGTTTCTTGGAATTTAATTATATGATTATGCAGGCCTATGATTACTTAAATCTTTACCGTCATTATGGCTGTAAACTACAAATTGGTGGAGATGATCAGTGGAGCAATATTTTAGCCGGAGCCGATTTGATTCGCCGTTTAGAACGGGGAGAAGCGTATGCTTTAACGTTACCTTTACTTTTAACCAGCAGTGGCCAAAAAATGGGGAAAACTGAAAAGGGCGCTGTATGGTTGGATCCGGAGAAGACGACTCCGTATGAGTTCTTTCAATACTGGCGCAATGTCGAAGATGGAGATGTGGCTCGATACATGTCTGTGTATACTTTCATGAGTATGGAGGAAATTCAAGAAGCTACGGCTCCCGGAGCAGACATCAATGAGGCCAAAAAACAGTTGGCACATTCGATTACTGCACTGATTCATGGAAGAGAAGAAGCAGATAAAGCTGCTGCCGCAGCAGCGGCTTTGTTTGAGGGTGGTGGAGATGAAACACACATGCCCACAACAGAGGTTTCGGCAGAGTTATTGGATCAAGGTATCAATGTCATCGATTTATTGGTGCAGTGCAAACTGGTTTCCAGCAAATCGGAGGGCCGCAGGTTGGTCCAACAAGCTGGAATCAAAATTCAAGATGAGATAGTGGATTCGGTCGAGAGTCAAATTTCTACATCACACTTACAGAATGGTCGTATCATTATCCGCAAAGGGAAGAAGGTTTTTCATAGAGTCGTACCTCTCTCCTAACAATTGAAGAAAGAAAACAAAAAAGAAGCTTCTCAACCGGTACGGTTAAACCGGTAGGGAAGCTTCTTACAATTCAACTCACTTAGACCTAGCGCTCTTTATATAAGAGCATTGGGTTATATCTTAGTAGCGGTTGTTGTGGGCAGAGTAGCAATCTTTGCAATATACCGGGCGGTCACCGGTGGGACGGAAAGGAACATAAGCAACTTTGCCACATTCGGCGCAAGTAGCTTCGAACATTTCGCGTTGTTGCGGTTGGCCTTCACCACGGGTGTTTTTGCGTGCTTTACGGCAGCTGGGGCAACGAGAGGGCTCGTTGGTGAAGCCACGGGAAGCATAGAATTCTTGTTCACCGGCGGTGAATACGAATTCAACACCACAGTCACGGCATTGCAGGTTTTTGTCTTGATACATAATTTTTTTCCTCCTAACCACTAGCGGGTCATAAAAATATTGTTCTGGAGTCTCGTGGCTAAGAGCGGGATCACTAAATAAAAACCGTTTACCTAATCTTGCCTGCTACCTCTCTCAGATACGAACATACTATATCACGCATTGAAAACTATGTCAAGGAATGTTTGCGATTTTGTGAAAAAAGTTTTTATTCTGTCTGCATTAGTCGGTTTGTGCGGAGGAACAGGGAGAAGTGTAAGAAAGTCCATCCCACAGGTTACAATTGGCTAAAATACGAAAGATTTGCAAAAAATTTGTGACTTTGAAAGGAAGTCGGCTTTTAGTATGGAATATATACATGTTCGAATTCAGACACTCCTCGTTTGGGAAAAGTATGTCTCGAAAGGCAGGTGAGAGATGTGAAGCGAACAAAATTTTTTATTAGAATTCTTTTAGCGCTGGCAGGTGCCTATTTGGGGTTTCAGCTATTACCGACTATACGAATTTTTTATGCGATGTTCCAGTGGGATTCTTGGCTGAATGTAGCCCCATGGCGAGCTCTTGCCGTAGATGTAGTTTCCATTGTGCTGGTTGGCCTTATTGCGTTTTTATTCTCCCCATTATTAATAACAGCCGTTGAGAAACTGATACACCTTATGGAGATCATTTTACAAAAGCTCCCCTTG
>CALCNS010000094.1 GCA_937897315.1 uncultured Bacillota bacterium | reverse complement strand
CAAGGAATTTCGGGATCTGCCTGCTGAATATGTGAGATTGGTTATAGAAGAGATGATTCCTGCGATTGCTAAACAAGGGATTGCTGAGTTTTGTGATGTGTTTTGCGAAAGTGGAGTCTTTTCTCCGGAGGATTCCTTACGTATTCTTAGGAAGGGAAAAGAAGTGGGGTTGCTACCCAAGATTCATGCCGATGAATTAGCGGAGAGCGGTGGTTCTTCGGTCGCAGCAGAGATAAGAGCAATCTCTGCGGATCATCTTTTGGAAACCAAGGATGATAGTATGCAAAGAATGGCACAAGCCGGAGTGATCGGAGTCTGTTTACCGGCAACTTCTTTCAATTTGGGTAAAGGAACCTATGCCAGAGCTCGACAAATGATGCGCTATGGCATGGCGATTGCGTTATCTACCGATGCCAATCCAGGGTCCTCTCCCACAGAGAACATGCAATTTGTTCTCACTTTGGCCTGCCTATACTTGAAACTAACCCCTGCGGAAGCCCTGATGGCAGCAACCTTAAATGCGGCACACGCGATTGGTCGAGGTCAGGAAGTCGGGAGTATTGAAGCAGGGAAATGGGCTGACTTTGTTGTAATGGATGCCCCCTCTATAGAGTATTTGCCATACCATTTTGCCATGAATCATGTTGACCAGGTCTACAAAAAAGGAATTCGAGTCATATAAGGTAGGTGATGAAATGTCTTTTGCGTCTCAGGTGAAAGAAGAGTTGGTGAGTCGCTGGGACTTTCGGAGCTGTTGTTACCGAGCAGAGTTGGCAGCGATTTTAGATACCATAGGGAGCATCAATTTATCGAGCCAAGGTCTCTCTTTGCATATGTCAACGCAAAGTCCTAAGATTGCTCAGAGGATTTTTAAGTTGATTCAGGATAAGATGAAGATTACAGCGCAGATTTATACAAGACAGGAAACCCGGCTTGGTAAAAAAAACAGTTATTTGGTGGCAGTACATGGAAATGAAGATACCGAACTTCTCCTTCATAAATTGGGAAAAGACGAGACACTGTCCATGCAACACCAAATTGCCAAAGGGCTTTTGCAATGGGATTGCTGTCGGCATGCTTATTTGCGTGGAGTGTTTTTGGCATCGGGCTCCATTAGTGACCCAGCCAAGAAAACGTATCATTTGGAAATGATAACGCATTGGCCGGAGCATGCTGTTCAGATCTGTTCTTTGTTGGACCAGCATGAATTAAAACCGCACATCGTAGAGCGAAAAGGGAACCAAGTGATCTACTTGAAAGACAGCAATCACATTTCTGATTTTCTCACTATGATTGGTGCCATCAATTCGATGCTCAACTATGAGAATACCCGAGTCATCAAAGAAACGCGCAATTCCATCAATCGTACCACCAATTGTGAAATGGCCAATTTGGACAGAACCCTTGAAGCTGCTATTGAACAGAAGTCGTATTTACAATGGTTACAGCGATATGGCGAGTTTTCTCGGCTGACACCAGCTCTACTCGTTGCGGCTGAGGGAAGATTGGAATACGGGGATTTAAGCTTAAAGGAATTGGGATTGCGTTTAAACATTAGCAAGTCCGCTCTCAATCATCGCTTGCGAAAATTACGAGATCTTGCAGTGGAGTTGGGTTGGAACGGGGCTTTGGATTGGGAAGAAGAGGAGGAGGGAGCGAATTAGCATGATAACCATTGTGGAGGGAGACCTCTCACATTGGCCGGCAGTGGAAGCATTTTTACCTCTGGCGGCAGATGAAGAGGATTATGTCATACACTTATGGAGAGATTGGATTGCCCATCCGGAAAATGGATTGACCTTAGTGGCTCTTTGGGAGAACCAGCCCGTGGCAACCACCTATATTGCTTATATCGATACAACAAGTTGTTGGTTTCAGGGTATTCGGGTGGATCCTCGATTCCAAGGGAAAGGAATCGGTCAGGAGTTGTCTCATGAGAGCGTACGACGTGCGAAGCAAAAGGGATTTTTAGTAGCACGTTGCGGGATTGATGGGGACAATCACGTATCGCAACATGTGACTGCCAAAGCGGGATTTCAAATGATACGACATTACAGTGCCTACCTAAAGCAACAGGCTTGGGAAGACCGAGAGGTACAAGGAGTTTGGGAACCTGCAACTCCGGATGACTTAGACCATTATGTGTTCCTTCAGTCTCAAGCGGACTCGACACAAGCAGTGGGAGGCTTTTTGTTTACCTTTGGTTTTTACCCACCTGTCGTAACCGACTTGCTACGAGAAGAAGCCACGCCTTGGGAAGAACCGCATTTTTTAAGGTATATTCGTGATGGCAGACCCCTAGCATATGTGGGAGCTTTCTTCGGAGACGAGGGAGAATTACACGGGAAAGGGTATTTGGTACAAGGTGCGATTATCGATCCGGAAGAAGATGCCAATGCCATTTGGCACGATTTAGAACATACGTTACGAAAAGAGGAGCATCAGGGAATCTTAGTTTGGGCTCATACCTCTGATCCGATTTCTTCGATGTTATTGGCAAGAGGATATCAATGTCTAGAAGGACAAGGGTTCCAAATTTGGGAACAAAAACTCTAAAGGAATAAGAAAGGTGAGGTCGATATGTCTTCCTGGAATTTGTGGCATGGTTGTCATAAGATCAGTGAAGGTTGTCAACATTGTTATGTGTATCGTAGTGATGCTCAACATGGAATAGACAGCAGTCAAGTGTATCGAACCTCACTTTTTTACATGCCGACTCAAACCAAGCGCAACGGAACTTATAAAATCCCTTCAGGGGAACTGGTGTATACTTGCTTTACTTCCGATTTTTTCTTGCCCGAGGCCGATGTGTGGCGACCGGAGGCTTGGCAAATTATGCGGGAACGAAGTGATTTGCGATTTTTCTTTATCACCAAGCGGATTCATCGGTTTTATGAGTGCATTCCTGCCGATTGGGGAGAGGGCTACCCCAATGTGGGCATTGGGTGCACCATGGAGAATCAGCAGAGGGTAGAGGAGCGACTTCCTTTTTTTATGCAACTTCCCATTGCCTATCGCAGTGTCATTTGTGAACCTTTATTGGAATCGATTTCTTTGGAACCATACCTCACGACTGCGGTGGACTTGGTAGTGGTAGGGGGAGAATCGGGTCCGGAAGCAAGACCGTGCCACTACGATTGGGTTCTGTCCATTAGAGAACAGTGTCAACATCATAAAGTACCCTTTCATTTCAAACAGACAGGAGCACATTTCGTCAAAGATGCGAAAAAATATGATATTCCAAGAAGATTACAGCACAGTCAAGCCAAAAAAGCGGGGATTGACTGGCCAGGCACCCAAAGGGCTCGATTTTTTTCGGAGAAAGAGGTGTAGCGTATGAAATCCTATGCAAATCGTATGTTGAACTTACAAGGTGAAGGAGCGTACAAGGTGTTGGCCCAGGCCAATGCATTGGAAACTCAAGGGAAATCGGTGATTCACTTAGAAATCGGGCAACCCAATTTTGCCACGCCGGAGCATATTTCCAAAGCAGCTTTCCGCGCCATTGCGGAAGGAAAAACCGGGTATGGACCGGCGCAAGGAGTGCTATCCTTGCGAAAAGCCATTGCATCCTACGTAGAGACCTATAAAGATCTGCACTACGTACCGGAGGAGATCGTTGTTACACCAGGTGCAAAGCCGATTATTTTTTATGCCATGCTGGCTCTTGCCGAACCAGGGGACGAAGTCATCGTACCCAACCCTGGTTTCCCAACCTATGCTTCTTGTGTGCATTTTTGTGGGGCCACTCTAAGAAACTTGGAGCTGAGAGAGGAAAATCAGTTTGATCCGGATCCGGATCAGCTATTAACGTTATTGTCCCCGAAAACGAAACTTGTCATATTGAACAATCCAAATAACCCTACCGGACGCCATACATCAACGAAAATCATGAGACGTATCACCGAATTGATTCGAGATTACTCGGATGCCTATGTGTTGTCGGATGAGATTTACGATCGTTTGGTTTTTCAACCAACCGAACCGGTTTTCTCTCCGGCCTCTGTAACCGGAATGCGTGATCGAACCATTGTGCTCGATGGCTTTTCTAAAACGTATGCCATGACCGGTTGGAGATTAGGGTATGGCTTAATGAATGCCAACATGGCGGAAGTTTTTTCCCGCCTTATGGTGAATTCCAATGGTTGTACAGCCACCTTTACCCAAGAAGCGGGGTGTGAAGCGCTTTTGGGACCACAGGACTCTGTGGATCAAATGAGGAGCGAGTTTCATCAACGCTCGGTTTGGTTTGCCGAACAACTCAATCAAATCAAAGGTGTTCATTGTGTGATTCCAAATGCTGCCTTTTATGCGTTCCCCCGTGTTTCAGTCAATGGACTGGGAAGTGCTGAAATCGCGGAACGTTTGTTGCAAGAAGTTGGGGTTGCCTGCTTAGATGGGGAATCTTTTGGCCAAATGGGTAAGGGATTTTTACGCTTATCAACAGCAAACTCTATGGATAACTTAACGATGGCAATTCAAAGGTTGCATACTTTTTTTGATACATTATAAGGAGGGTGAAACATGGCTAAGAAGAAATCGGTTTTGGATTTAGTTCGGATGAAAGAGAAGAAAGAACAAGTGGCGTGGGTAGATCGGAAGAGCACACGTCTGAACTCCAGTCACGTTTCGGAATCTC
>CALCNS010000093.1 GCA_937897315.1 uncultured Bacillota bacterium | reverse complement strand
CTCCAACCAATGGGAATGAAATGGAAGAAGAAGCTTGTTGTTCCAACGGAAGCGAATCAACGAATAAGAAAGTTGTTGTGAATTATCTCTATTTGGATCTTCAAACCTGTGACCGGTGCATAGGTACAGACAGTATTCTAGACGAAGTCATGCTAACACTCAACCCTGCCTTAGAAATTGCCGGATACGAGGTGGAATACAAGAAAATCCAGATGGATACAGCCGAATTGGCACAGCAGTATCGATTCCTCTCTTCTCCAACCATTAGCGTAAACGGACGGGATATTTTCCAAGCTATTTCAGAAAACAACTGCGGTTGTTGCAGCGAAATCAGCGGAACCAATGTGGACTGTCGGGTGTTTGAGAGCAATGGAGAAACGTTTGAAGTACCTACAAAGGAAATGCTAGCCGACTCCATCTTTAAGGCGATTTTTAGGCAACCAACTCTTGGTGGTTCTTGTGAAGATTATGAGCTACCTGAGAACTTAAGGACTTTCTATGAAGGAAAACTGAGTAAATCGGGATGCTCCTGTGGGTGTAAGCATTGCTAAGCAAAGAAATGAATTTATTAAGGAGAGTGTAGAAATGTCACTATTTGGAAATAGAAAAGAAGTAAAGAAATGCTGTTCCTGTGGAGGAAACTGTGATACAGAAAGCATGGCAAAGGCAGAGAGTATGAAGTGTGAAGGGGCCAGTGTGAAGGTGCTTGGAAGTGGTTGTGCAAAATGCAAGCAACTTGAGACGGCGACAAAAACCGCATTGGAGCAACTCGGAATGGATTCAACCATAGACCATATCACCGACTTAGCTCAAATTACTTCTTATGGAGTCATGACTACACCAGCACTCGTGGTTGACGGGAAAGTGGTTTCTTTTGGTAAAGTTCTAAAAACCGAAGATGTCGTGAAGATTTTACAAAGAGTTAGATAGAATTTGGAGACTTAAAGATGGAAAAAAAATTGAACTCAGGAATGAGCTTTTTTGAAAAAAACCTAACAATTTGGGTAACTCTTTGCATGGTCGTAGGGGTGCTGATTGGTAAGTACCTTCCTAGTATCCCTGAGTTTCTTGGTCGTTACGAGTATGCCAATGTATCCATCCCCATTGCAATACTCATTTGGCTTATGATCTATCCCATGATGCTCAAAGTCGATTTTCAGAGTATAAAAAATGTAGGCAAAAATCCAAAGGGGCTTTATATCACATGGGTAACAAACTGGTTGATTAAGCCATTTACCATGTTCGGAATTGCTTGGCTATTCTTCTTTGTCATTTTCAAGAACCTGATTCCTGCAGACTTAGCAAAGCATTATCTGGCCGGTGCTATATTACTTGGAGCCGCCCCGTGTACCGCAATGGTATTTGTTTGGAGTCATCTTACAAAGGGGAATGCAGCATATACGGTGGTGCAGGTTGCGACCAATGACTTAATCATTCTTGTCGCTTTTACCCCCATCGTGGCTTTTCTACTTGGTGTAGGTGGGGTATCCATTCCCTGGGACACCCTCATTCTATCGGTCGTTTTGTTTGTTGTCATTCCTCTTGCTGGCGGAGTGCTCACACGAAATTATGTGACTCAGCACCACGGCTTTGATTATTTTCAGAACCGCTTCATTCCAAAATTTGGAAACATTACCATTGTTGGCCTTCTTCTAACATTAGTGATTATCTTTTCCTTCCAAGGTGATGTGATTCTAAAGAACCCCTTACATATCGTGCTGATTGCGATCCCGCTGATTATACAGACCTTTCTCATTTTTTTCATCGCTTATTTTGCTAGCAAGGTATTTAAGTTACCGCATGATATTGCTGCACCCGCAGGTATGATTGGCGCATCAAATTTCTTCGAGCTCTCTGTCGCGGTCGCCATTTCTCTTTTTGGCACACAAAGCCCAGCCGCTTTAGCAACCATTGTAGGAGTCCTCACAGAAGTTCCAGTCATGCTCTTACTCGTCAAGATCGCCAATAACACGAAAGGATGGTTTCAGAAAGATTAAGACAAGCTCGTATTTAAATGATTACAACACTCTTATGAAAACAATTGACCGGAGACACGTGTAATGAGCCGGAAATAAAACACACAAGGCACTTTGCATTGAAAATGCAAAGTGCCTTGTGTGTTTATATTCAATTTATCTGTCAGGTACTAATTTATTTTGCCATAGTACCCGTTTTTGTCTATTCATTCACCTACATTTCAAGTTGTAAATCTGACATTTCAAGCCCAAATTGAATT
>CALCNS010000092.1 GCA_937897315.1 uncultured Bacillota bacterium | reverse complement strand
TGCACCATCTTTTACTCCTTCATAGTAAGAACGATCTCCTATGTCTTTGGTCACAAATTCCGTCGCTTCCGATAGAAGTTCCAGGATACTCGGATCTACGAGCAAGTTGCCCATCTTTTTAGCGGCATCTTTTACAGCTGCAGCAATACCTGCGCTAGTTCCACTGGCTCCGCTCACGCCCTGAATATCTTGTCCCAATGTGTAAGCATCTTTCGGTGTTTTACCGACAAACTGCTTCGCAAAATCGGTATTCTTTAGAACGGTATCTGCAATCGTTTTGGTTTCAGTGTGCCCTGTAATTTGATACTGTTGGATTTCGCCGGTTGGTTTGAAAGCTACTGTCGCTTCTATCGTGCCATTGTAGCCTGTCCCAGTTCCGGTGATAATATAGCCGACTTCGGCGCCTTCCTTCTCACCGACCAAGTAAGCGACACCATTACTCTCTTTTGGAGTGAAGCTTGTTGCATCTGGTAGTAAAGCAGCATAATCGGTACCGGAAGCTTGCATGTTAATGAAATCCGCTGCATTTTTCACAGCGCTTGTGACACCATCACTGGACATGGAGGCACCACTTATACCTTGAATATCTTTTCCCAAAGATAAGGGATCACTGGTGCTCTTGCCAATAAATTGTGTGACGAAGTCCGGGTTTTGAGTTACTTTGGTGCCGATTCCCGGGGTTTCACCATTGCTGCCAATTTGGACATTGGTAATCTTTAAATTAGCATCAAAACCCACCAATACTTCTAATGTACCACCATATCCGCTTCCTTTTCCGGTCACGACATATCCAGCGGGTTGGTCGGCGGTAAATCCCTGATAATAGATTATACCCTCTGCATCCATCGGTTCAAAGCGATCGGCTGAAGGCAACAAGGTACCCAAGGCAGCTTTCAGTTCTTCGGCTTTGCGAGCTTCAACCACCTTAGAGGTCACTCCAACGACTGCGGAAATGGAGCCACCCGAAATGGCAGCGATGAGGGCAAGGGTGATAGCATAACGAATCATATCTTTCATATTAACCACTCCCAATGTTACTTCGGTCGATACATCGTCCGATTTGTACTAAAATTATTATAGTCAATTCACATTGAAATATCAAGTGCTGTTTTGAAACCGAATATAATTGTTCCGATTTCCTCAACATCCGATAGCCCATGTTCAGTTTATGACTCTTTTTTGCAAAAGAGAAGGAACCTTTTCTAAGCAAGAAGAATACTTCTGTCATAAAAGTATAAGGGGAGTGGAAACCTTGGATCGCCTTTCAATAGAAAACAGGTTAATCGTACCCATGGATGTTGCGGATTTTCGTCAGGCGGAACAATTGTTTGAGCAAGTGGGAAGAAAAGCCCGATTCTTTAAAGTGGGTTATGAGTTGTTTTATGGTTCTGGAGCGAAAGCGGTAGAGTTAGCCAAAAGCAAAGGGGCTCGGGTTTTTTTGGATTTGAAGCTTCACGATATTCCAAATACCGTTGCCAAAGCGGTGGAGCAGTTGATGAATTTAGGTGTAGATATGCTAACTCTGCACATCAGTGGAGGAGGACCTATGCTGAATGCAGCACGAGAAGCTGCAGAGAAACGGTCGGCTCAATTAGGCATAGCCCGTCCGTTATTGTTGGGTGTCACTGTTTTAACCAGCATCGGCGAAGAGGATTTACGCCAAGATGGTATCCAACTGGGATTGGAAGAGTTGGTCATTCGGCGGGCTTTATTTGCACAAGCACATGGCATAGATGGCGTGATATGTTCTCCGCTCGAAGCGGCCTCCATCAAGAAAATGTCCGGTGGCGGTTTAGTAACTGTGACACCGGGTATCCGGTTGAGTGATGCCCATGGGGATCAGAAAAGGGTTACCACTCCGGCGGATGCGATGAGAAACGGGAGTGATTTTATTGTAGTCGGCAGACCGATTTATGCTGCAGCCAATCCATCACTGGCATTTGATGAAGTCATTCAGAATATGAAAGAGGGGCTTGTATGAAGAGAGAAAAGATGATGCAACAACTAGTCGATTTACACGTTTTAAGAGAAGGACATTTTTTACTTACTTCCGGCCGACACAGTGACCGGTTTCTGTTGTGTAGCCAGTTGACCATGCACCCAGAAGCTACCGAACGATTTGTTCGTCAATTAGCTCCCGAGGTAGCGGCATTGAAACCTACCGTGATCGTAGGTCCTGCTATGGGGGGAGTTATTTTGGCGTACGAGTTAGCTAGAGCAGTGGGCTGTAAAGCGATGTTTGCTGAGAAAGACGGAGAAAAGATGGCCATGAAACGGGGGTTTACCCTAACTTCAGAAGATCGTGTGGTCATCATTGAGGACGCAGTCAGTACAGGAGGATCCATTCGAAAAGTAGTGGAGGTGATTCAACAAAGTCCCAGCACCTTAGTCGGGGTAGCCGCCTTATTTGATCGAACGGGAGGAAAAATTCAATTTGAAGGGGTACCATTTATTTCCCTCATGGAAATTGAAATCACCAGTTATGATCCTTCTGATTGTCCATTATGTCAGGAGCACAAACCTTTGATTCAACCAAAAAGTTAGAATGGAGTGAGCTTATGTCCAAAGAGCAATTATTTTCTCTGATCGATGCAAAACAAGAGCAGTATAAGAAAGCAGCAGACCAAATCTGGTCCCATCCGGAAACTCGTTATGAGGAAAAAAAGTCCTCTGCCGTTCTCATTGATCTATTACGTAAAGAAGGTTTTCATGTAGAAGAAAATGTTGGTACTATTCCTTACGCTTTTGTTGGCACTCGGGGTTCCGGTGCGCCTCGCATCGGCTTTTTAGGTGAATTCGATGCTTTAGGCAGTTTAAGTCAAAAAGCAGATATCGCCGTGCGAGAACCTGTTCAAGCGGGAGGACATGGGCACGGGTGCGGTCATCACTTATTAGGCAGTGCTTCTTTGGCTTCGGTCGTTGCATTGAAGGATTACATGTCTGAGCATAAGATGCCGGGAACCATTTTGTATTATGGAACACCCGGTGAGGAAGGCGGCTCCGGTAAAGCATTTATGGCTCGTGAAGGTGTATTCACAGGGTTGGATGCTGCCATAACATGGCATCCCGGGACCACTACGAATGTGACTTCGGGGTCTTCTTTGGCCAACATACAAGTGTACTTTAAGTATATCGGTCGTGCTTCGCATGCTGGAGGTTCTCCGCATTTAGGCAGGAGCGCGTTGGACGCAGTGGAATTAATGAATGTTGGTGTACAATATTTACGTGAACATATCATAACAGAAGCCAGAGTGCATTATGCGATTATTAACACCGGAGGAAAGAGCCCGAATGTAGTACAACCGGAAGCGGAAGTCCTTTATTTGATTCGCGCCCCCAAGAACCAGCAAGTTCAGGAGATTTTCCAACGTGTCTGCGATATCGCTCGAGGTGCGGCTCTGATGACATCCACTCAAATGAGTTTCCAAATCGATAAAGCCTGCTCCAACTTAATCCCCAATGAGATTTTGGAACAACTCATGAACGATAATCTAAAATTGATTCCCACAAGAGTACCAACTCCAGAAGAATTGGCTTTTGCTGATGAAATTCAGAAGACCTTGTCAGAAGAAGAAAAGGGTAGTACTCTGAAAGGATTGGTTGAAGAATACGGCGAGAGCAAAGCACGCAAGATGAAAGAACAATTCTTGAATCCGTTGCTGAATGACGAATTGTGGCCTTATAAGACTTCTGAAAAAGCCATGTCCGGTTCGACAGATGTTTCTGATGTTTCTTGGGTTGCTCCGACTGTACAATGTAATACCAGTTGCTATGCGCTCAACACACCGGGACATTCCTGGCAGTTGGTTGCTCAGGGCAAAAACAATTGGGCTCATACCGGAATGTTGAAAGCTGCAAAAGCCATGGCCGGCGTAGGGCTGGATTTGCTATGGAATCCTGCTTTGCTGGAACAAGCCAAAAAAGAATTAACGGAACGAATTGGACCCGAAGGCTACCAATGCCCAATCCCTGCAGGGGTAAAACCATCACCGGTGAAATGAGGATAGAAATGAAAGAAATACTACATAGGGCCCTGCTCTTGCAAGAAAAGCAAACCAAGATTCGCAGAGATTTCCACCATTTCGCAGAAGCAGGATGGACAGAAGTACGAACGGCCTCGATTATTGCCAAACACTTAATCGAATTAGGTTACGAAGTCAAACTGGGTCGAGAAGTCATCTCTGCTGAAGATCGTATGGGGTTACCATCAACGGAAGATTTAGAAAAACACGATCATAGCGCCCTGTCGTAGGGAGCGATTGTGGAGTGTGCAGAGAAACTAAAGGATGGATTTACCGGAGCAGTTGCGATCTTA
>CALCNS010000091.1 GCA_937897315.1 uncultured Bacillota bacterium | reverse complement strand
AAAAGTCATAGCAAACAGTGCGATTTTCTCCATTGTCCCATCATTGCCCATTCTTATTACGCTGGCCATCCTCATGCCGGTTTTGGGAAAATTCATACCATGGTTGCGTTTGTCGGTTATCGGATCAGCGATGTATGAAAGTATGGCCGCCGATATAACAATCAAGTCTTTTGGTTTAGGTGGCCTGGGTGCTGCTGAACTCACTCCGACGGTATTTGTGGGTATCATTTGGGTCATGACGTTAGCAATCTTAGTTTCACCGGTGCTCAATGTCGTGTTGCTCAAATCGTATGATTCAAAACTCAAAAGTTTCCGGAAGTCGGGCGGATTCATGGCTGCAGCCGTTGGATCATTATTCATTGGTATGTTAGCAATCATGGGTGTGCCGACCCTCTTCAACTTTAAGAACCCAGTGGGCATTGGGGTTTCGGTCATTTCCGGAGTCGTCATTATTCTCTTTGACAGAATTGCCAAAGCAACCGGCAATAAAGTCTTAAGCGAGTTTTCATTTCCCTTAAGTATGGTCATTGGTATGGTTTCTGCCATATTCCTGGTCAAATTATTTTAGAAAGGAGAATTCAAATGAACGAATCCAAAAATACAACATCGTATGATAATACCGTTCATCGATTGGGCAGAGTATCCACAATCATCATGCTCCTTGCTTTAGTGGCAGTTCCCACTGCTACTGCTATTCTTTTTAATGTGCAGGTTGATGTAAACAAGACGGTTACGGCATTCTTGGGAGCTTTCAGCCTCTTTGGCGTCATTGGTACCATTGAGTTCTTCTCCTATGCTCCCGTCTTAGGTGCCGGCGGCCAGTATCTGTCTTCGATTACCGGAAACATCAGTAATATGAAGTTGCCCGCAGCACTGAGTGGTATAAAATTATCGAAGTTTGAACCCGGCAGCAAAGAAGCTGAAGTAGTTTCAACCATTGCCATTGCGATTTCTTCCTTGGTAACAACGGCAATTGTCTTTTTGGGGATGCTGTTCATTAGTATGTTTTTGCCGATTTTGCAATCTCCGGTTCTTGCTCCGGCTTTCTCTAATATGATGCCGGCGCTCATGGGCGCCTTAGCGGTACCCTACTTTATGAAAGATTTCAAAACAGCTTCCGTACCATGTCTCATTGCAGCCATATTAACACTTGTTTTAGGATACTCCACTGTGGCAGGATTACAATCGTACTTAATGCCGGTCTTTCTCATTTTGACCGTTTTGTGGACCCGAGTCCTCTTTGCTTTTAAGAAGAAAGAGCAAAAAGTGGAATCAACACAAGAACAAAAGTAAAGGGATGAATTCAATGACATTGCTTGAAGCTAGTAAAAATTTGAAAGAAACGATCATTAAGCACCGAAGATATTTGCACCAACATGCCGAAGTGCATGACAATTTGCCAATCACCACAGCTTATGTCATGGCACAATTAAAAGCCATGGGATACGATCCGAAAGAGATCAGCAAATCCGGAATTGTAGCTTTAGCAGGAAATAAAAAGCCCGGTAAAGTCTTCTTACTCCGTGCAGATATGGATGCCCTACCGATGGCCGAAGCAGCTGAAGTCCCCTTCAAATCGCAGACTTCAAACATGCATGCCTGTGGACATGATTTCCACACCTCCATGCTTCTTGGGGCAGCCCAATTGCTCAAAGATCACGAAGATGAAATTGAAGGTACCGTAAAACTCATGTTTCAACCGGCAGAAGAAACGTTGTCGGGAGCGAAAGCCATGATTGAAGCGGGAGTATTGGAAAATCCAAAAGTCGATGCTGCTGCAATGATCCACGTGGCTTCAGGAGTCAAGATGCCTCCAGGTGCGCTTATTATACCGGGAGCAGGGGTTTCTATGGCCTCAGCCGATTGGTTTGAGATTAAAATCACCGGAAAAGGCTGTCACGGTGCAATGCCACATAACGGGGTAGACCCACTCAACGTACTTTCTCATGTGCACCTAGCCCTACAAGAAATCATTGCTCGAGAAGTTCCTCCCGGTGAAAAGCTGGCCTTGACAATTGGACAAATGCATGGTGGAAATACCTCCAATGTCATTCCGAGCGATGCTTATATGACCGGGACTTTACGGACTATTGATGACGATACTCGTGCTTTTGTCAAAACTCGCATGACAGAAATTTCAACTGCAGTGGCCACCGCTTTCCGAGCAAGTGCAGAAGTGGTCTTTACCCATGGGTGTCCTTGTATGGCCAACGATGCAACCTTGCGCAAGCAAATTGTGGAATACAACACGGCCTTGTTGGGGAATCACGCGGTGATTGATATGGACAAACTCCCTAAACAAGAGGCGGGCATGGGTTCAGAAGATTTTTCTTACATCAGTGAAAGAGTTCCCAGCGTGATGATGGCCTTGGTTGCCAATGCAGCCAGTGGGGAACTGTATCCAATCCATCATCCAAAGGTCGTCTTTAATGAAGATGCCTTACCCATTGGTGCTGCGGTTTACGCGAACACAGCA
>CALCNS010000090.1 GCA_937897315.1 uncultured Bacillota bacterium | reverse complement strand
ATGAGTTTCTTCATATGATCCCTGCCAAACAACTCTCCGATATCTGGGTGAGTAATACCATTGGGATGATGCAACGCGACACAGTCAAACCCAGTTTGCTTGGCGATGGCCAATTCTGCGGTAGTCATATCAATCCCAGCCATGACTCGCTTAATATCCTTGCCGTTGTCGTAAATCATACCCGAGTCTTCTGGCATCACATCAAGTTGGTTTAAATCAAGCGCTACTTGAAGCATTTCTTTCATTTTCATTACAATCTACCTCCTCATTTTTTCTTCTTAGGGATTTCGCGATGTAGCAAAGAAATCCTTTGAGAAGCGAAAAGTTTTTTGTTGCGGTGCATTCAAATTTTGTATATATTAGGTTGACTGGTACTACAAAAAGCGAGTGAATATAACGAAGATTGAACGTGACATATCATTAGAAAAGTCGTTTCGAGTTGGAAGGTAAATGTTTTTGAGTTGGGAAGGAACGTCTCTATTATATCACGAATGTAACGATATATCATATTTGTGGAGGTTAAGACATGGTAGAACATACGAGTAGAGCTGTTAAAATTTGTGATACCACCTTGCGTGATGGACATCAATCCTTAATGGCTACACGTTTAAAAATGGATGATATGATTCCTTTGTTGGATGCAATGGATGAAGTGGGATTTTATTCTGTGGAATGTTGGGGCGGAGCAACCTTCGACTCTTGTTTGCGTTACCTCAATGAAGACCCATGGGAGAGGTTACGGACGTTTAGAAAACATTTTAAGAAAACTAAACTGCAAATGTTACTTCGTGGTCAAAACTTACTCGGGTACAAACCATATCCCGATGATGTCATCGAATTGTTCATTAAGAGAATGGTCGCCAATGGTATGGATATCGTTCGAGTGTTTGATGCTTTGAATGACCTGAGAAACCTAGAAACTTCTATTCGGGTTGCAAAAGCAGAAGGTGCGCATGTACAAGGTTCTGTAGTGTATACTACTAGCCCAGTTCACGATGCAGCGATGTATGCGAAGCTTGCCAAAGAATTAGTTCAAATGGGAGCAGACTCTATTTGCATTAAGGATATGGGAGGAATCATTTCCCCCACTGCAGCAGCAGCAATTGTTACGAACATAAAGAAGGTAGTGCAGGTTCCTGTGGAAGTACATACACATTATACTTCAGGGATGGCCGGTGCTGCTTATTTGAAAGCAGTTGAAGCCGGTGCCGATATCATTGACACGGCGTTATCTCCCTTGGCAATGGGTACATCTCAACCTGCTACCGAAACATTGGTAGCCATGCTCAAAGATACTCCGTGGGATACAGGATTGGATGTAGCAAAAATGTATCCGATTAGTGCGGATCTTCGTAAGAGTTTGAAGAAATACAACATTAAATACGATGTGGTCGGTGGAGTGGATGCCAATGTTTTGACCTACCAGGTTCCTGGTGGTATGATGTCGAACTTTGCCGAACAACTCGGTTCCAATATTGATAAACTACCGGCTGTACTAGAGGAAGTTCCAAGAGTCCGTGCGGATTTAGGATATCCACCTTTAGTGACTCCTTCCAGCCAAATGGTTGGTTCACAAGCCGTATTAAATGTTCTTTCCGGACAGCGTTATAAAATGGTCACTAACGAAGTGAAAGCATATTTGGGAGGGCAATATGGCCAAGCTCCCGGTGAGGTGGATGAAACATTCAGAAAATCCATTATTGGGGATGCCCCTGTTTTAACTCATCGATATGCTGACGATTTGGAACCGGGACTTCCTGCCGCCAGAAAAGAAATCGGCTATCTCATGGAAAATGACGAAGACTTACTATCTTATGTTGCTTTCCCCGCGGTAGCAGAAAAGTTCCTAAAGGAAAGAATGGCAGGAAAAACTCGTACGGACTACGCTATTGCAGATGAAAATCAAAAAGACGGGAAAAAAGGCGTATATCCTGTCCAATAATATAGTGATTTTAGGGCAGATGTATCAATAATACATCTGCCCTTTTTTAGAAAGAAAGGCGAATAGCATGGATGAAAAGAAGTTAACTGAGTTTCTGCAAAAAGAATTCCAAGAGAGCAATGTTCCCGGAGCTCAAGTGTTTGTTCAGGATTCAAGTGGTGAGACCATTTCCTTCGTTTATGGATTTGCCGATGCCGAGAAGAACAAACCTATCAACGAAGAAACCATCTTTGGAATTGCCTCTATGAGTAAGTCGTTGACTTGCACTGCAATATCCATTTTAGAGCATGAAGGAAAAGTTTCTTGGAAAGATCCGGTTCGGAAGTTCTTTCCTCAGTTTAGCATTCCCGGTATACCCCCGGAAGCAATTTTGTTAGAACATTTGGCAATGCATACCACAGGAGTTCCCCCACTGCCGGTTTTGTCTTGGTCCATCGCTCAACACACCGAACCAGATCCGTGGGAGAGGAAGGAATACCAGGAACTGAAGCAAGAAGCGACTTCCGCGATGGGTTCGATTGATGAGATTATTGAGTACCTTGCGGAAGGCAACTACAAATTGCTTGGACAACCAGGTGAGTATAGAAGTTATTTAAATGAAGGGTATGCGCTTCTCTCTTCGGTTGTGGATATCGTTGCACAACAACCTTTGGAAAAATTCTTAAGCGAGAGGGTTTTTATTCCCTTAGGGATGAAGCATACTACCTTTGACTTAGAGGAAGCAAAAAGTATTTCCTCAGTAACCGAGCTGTTTTCGAAAGTCGACGGCGACATCAAAGTCTCTAGAATATGGGATGAAGCTCCCCCCTATAGAGGTTGTGGATGGGTAAAATCCACTGCTAGGGACATGGTTCGTTATTATCGATGCTTGGCACTAAACGGGAAAGAGGGAGCCCTACAAATCTTGCCTACAACTGTAGCGGAAAGAATGTTTGGTTTGCGCTTTGAAACAACGGAAGAAGGCACCTATTGTTATGGCTTAAACAAGCGCTTGCTACATAAGAGTATCGTTTGCGATCACTCCGGTGGGCTGAAGGGGGTAGCATCTCGAGGGGGTTTCATCAAAGATGAAGGATTTGCAGTTACAATACTGACGAATTTAGGTAGTTATAATACAACACCAGCATATAATGCGCTCTTCAATGCCAAATGGAACCTTCCTTTGGAAACAGAGCATGTTTTTTGTAAGCCGACCCAGTCACAGTTTTTTACTCCGGATTACTATACGGGTCGCTTTGCCATTCGCGAGGGTAAAAACGTGGAAATTGAAATTATTTTCACGGAACAAGATGGATTGCATTTTGTTACTGATGGTTTAAAGTATCGCTTGACTCATTGTGGTGGTTCTGATTTTATCATGTTACCAGATGGTGGTAAGAGTAAAGATGCCGTTGTTTTAAAGGCATACATTAGAAACGGAAAAACCTGGGCATATCGACGTGGCTCAAGAATGTTGCAAAGAGTGGAATGACAAGTTGATGATAGCCAACCTTTAGGAAGAATTTCGAAATAGGTTGGCTATTTTTTTATATTTGTGGTTGACAAAGAAAAATGGCTGTGTTATTATTACAAGGCACTCACAAAAAATAACCTTTTGCGAGGCAACAGATCCTTGAGAACTAAACAGCGAAAAGAAAAAGACGAAGAAGAACAATCCTT
>CALCNS010000089.1 GCA_937897315.1 uncultured Bacillota bacterium | reverse complement strand
TAACAGAACTACCACTGCAATACCACCAATTAAAATGGCGGTTATCTGACCGAGAATATCGGCACCTCTAGTTTTCCAGAACACTTCTTGGAACTCCCCAACCTTTTCTTGCGCAATGACAGTTAAGTTGATGTCCTTCATGAGAGCCACAGCAATGACAAACACACCTGCATAAATGAGAAAGTATGGTAGAAATCCCATGCGCTTCTTGTCATCGTAGAGCTTTTGTATATCATCTTTCTTCATATTGGAAAGACTGATTGCGCTAATGAACACCGCGGTAACAAGTCCTGCACAAACAGAGACTTCAAATACTGCAGCCCACTTAGCTCCTAACCTATACATGATAACACCCAAGGCAGCACTGGCTACTGCTAAGAATATCGCAGATTTTAATATACTACGAGACATCACCGCCTTGATACAACAAAACAGAAGTGAAGCCAGACTGAGATAAATAATTATGTTCATATGTTTACTCCTATCTATATGCACGCAGTTGCGGTTATATCAGTCCCAAAGACTGGATATAGATTAACACAACGGGGAAAGAAACTCCGACCAAAATGGTGATTGCTGTCAGTAAAATTTCTGCAAAACAAATGCTCCCGCGAATTTCCTTGACAAATCCCAGCTCTGGTTTGGGTTTTCCGAAGAATACCTTGCCTTGCAACCGTAGGAAATATGCTGCTGTCAATATGCTCATACCAAGAGCCACTCCACCAAGAATCTTCAAGTCTGCATTCCATAAAGCAGCGATGATAATAAATTTGCTCCAAAACCCCAAGAAGGGAGGTATTCCCGCAGTAGATAGTGATGCGATGACGGATGAGAACGAGGTAATCGGCATTTGATTTTGTAAACCACCCAAAGACTGGATATCTAAAGTTTCAGCTTGTTCATGTAATGCTGCAGCATTAGCAAACAACGTCGATTTAAAGGTTGCATGGCTGAACACATGAGCTACTGCCCCAATGAGTCCCAAGGTATTCCCAGCACTCAACCCTAAAAGGATATACCCCATTTGGCTAACGCTGGAATAAGCTATAATTCTCTTGAAGTGATTCTGCCTCATAGCCAAGAGCGCTCCGATTAAAATGGATAAGATTCCTAAGATAGCTAAAGTAAGCCGAATAGCCCTCACACCGGGAAACAATTGAGTCAAGACCACAAAACTATATATTCCCGCTACCTTGATAACAATACCGCTCAGTAAAACCGATACTGAGGTATCCGCACTTTGATGTGCGTCGGGTAACCAACTGTGAAACGGTACTGCTCCTGTTTTGATTGCATAACCTGCTATTAAAAGTATTAATGCAAAATCCAGCATGATACTAAAAGGGTGAGGAGCTAACTTCAATAAATCTCCTCTTACTACATCATAAGATAAGCTACCGGTATACATAAATATGAAAGCTAAGGCAGTTAAAATAAAAATCGTTGCCAAGGAAGAAATGACTAAATACTTGATAGAACCTTCTAAGCCAGTACGCGAACGGAATAGAGCAATCATAACAAAGCTCGATATACCAACCACGTCTAAAAACACATAAAGAGAGAATAAATCATCCACCAAAAGCATACCATTCATACCAACCAATAAAGTCATCAGCAAATTGATATACGAGACCTTATTGGCATCGATGGTTTTTTTAGCGATCAACACAGATATAAAAGCTACCAAACCAACACAAAACAAGAAAACCAATGCAATCGGTGTGATATGAAAAATCCCAGTGGGTAATCCAATTGCTGTTGTTTGAACCTGATTACCAACTTGAAATCCATTTCTTGACATGACTAGAAATGAATAAATCACAGCAATTAATTGTGTTAAAGTGACCACTCCACCCAATAGATGAAAATTCCGGTCCATGAATTTCCTTGTACAGAGATTATTGATAGCAATCGCGATGAGTGGTATTAATATCAGGCCATCAGCGATCCAATTCAAATAGTTCATAATATCCTCCCCATTAGAACGGCATTGCAGTCAAGAATATAATCGTCGTTAACACCAAGCCGGCGAT
>CALCNS010000088.1 GCA_937897315.1 uncultured Bacillota bacterium | reverse complement strand
ATGGAATGAGGAGTACCCATTAACGCAGCTCAGAAACTTGCATTTGCACGCAAAGAAAAGTCGCATCAGGCCACCCATTCACGTAACAGAGAACAATTTCCCAGCATGGCGAAACTGCTGGATATCAATGCACTAGCACTACACACTCCGGCAGATATGTTGGCTGAGAAGTATGCACAACATGTTCTGGATCAACTCTTTGCACGCAATCCACGCTGCACAGTACAAGATGTTATGGATGAGTTATTGACCATACGGGAATATAAAGAAGCTTTAAAAGGACAGCAGCCCGAAGTATGGGTTGGCTCACCAAGCAGCTTTGCTGGAAGAATTTATGTTGAAATGTATGGTGTTGGAGCACCGAGCCTTGAAGAGTATATAGCTTGCTCCGATGCCGGTATTGGCACTTTCGTTTGTATGCATGCCACCCCGGAAGTAATAGAAGGTATGAAGAAACATAACAAAAGCAACATCATTGTTGCCGGTCATATGGCTAGCGACTCATTAGGATTCAATCAGATTTTATCCATCTGGGAGAAAAACGGGGTTGAAGTCGTACGAGTGTGTGGACTGATTTAAGATTTAAGAAAAAGTGCCAAGATGAGTTTGCCACTCATCTTGGCACTTTCTAATTTACCTTTAGCCATTTATCCCATACTTGCGCTGTATAATAAGCGGAACCCGACAAACCAATCACCATTTTGTCAGAAGGAGGTATCCCCATTCCTTTCACCACAATACCTTCTTGCTCTGCTTGCTCATACGACATGGGATGAAGTAGACTTGGAAATAGATTCTTCGGAACAAAGATGATGGCTGGATTCTCCATAGAAGCTTGAGGTTCTGCTAGAAATTCTGCCCAAAACACAGGTGTAAACCACTTCCGTAAATATGGTTCTTGATTCGGTTTTCTAACAATCCACTCACGCTGCCATACGAGAAGTGGAGACACTTCACTATCTGACCATGGGCCTACCATCCATGTAGGGTCTTGGTTATGTCCCCAATAGAGAGTTTTCTTTGCTGGCGGCTCCATGATGCGGATAGCAGCGGAGGATTCTTCCAACGCTTCCCGTTGAACAGCTTCTATAAAACCTTCGTTTCCTTCCAATCCGCCACCGATACCAATACAATGAATGATGGTCTTATTTTCCGATGTTTTCTCCCAGTAGGCAGGTTGGCTTGTCGCAAAACAATAATATTGCTTCCAAGAAACCATCAGTCCTGTGCTTATTCTGCATTCTGGTGCAGCCATATCTCTCAATGCTTTCACCAATTTTAAGTCCTCCATTGTGCTACTATCCTAGCTGGTGCACCATCTGCTTCAGTATATAAAAGTGGCAATGCCGTTAGTTGAAACAATGTATCCGGCAAGAGATGGACCTGATTTAAATTCTCCAAGATCATCAAAGACCCGGACAAAGCAATACGGTGATTGGTTAGACAATTCATTGAATCTATGGAATGTGCATCTACTCCAATGCCCTTTTTTCTATGTTCCACTAACCAATGGATGATTTCCGTTGAGACTTTGGGAGAATTCTGATCATAAATAGATGTACCCCAATGTTTACCCCAACCACTATCAATCAGCAAAAAATCAGCTTCCAACAGAGCGGGTAATCTGCGAAGCAGTTCTTCCGAATGGATTGATTCTAGTTCTGCCAAACCATGAATTCTTAGCACAATACCCGTGCCAAAAAAGCGATCCAGAGGCAAATCATCCAAAAAGCTACCTTCTTCAAGCACATGTCGTTGCGAATCGATATGTGTACCATGATGCGAATACAAAGTTAGTCTCTTCTCTGCAAATGAGTCTGTCTTCACATGATGTATATCTTCGATAACAGGTTTTGGCGTACCAGGGTAAACATTGATGTTGCTATGTAACCGATGCGTCAAATCTAAATAGTTCAAAGACTCCCCTCCAAATAAAAAGGAGACTACAGGTGTAATCTCCTTTTTTCTAATTATCCGATGACGATCTCACCATTCACGATAACAGTTGTCGGTTTTGCACCATTGTCAAAGGGATGCTTGTTCCAAATGACAACGTCCGCATCTTTGCCAATCGCTAATGAGCCAACACGATCTTCAACGCCTATGAT
>CALCNS010000087.1 GCA_937897315.1 uncultured Bacillota bacterium | reverse complement strand
GATTTCCTCTTCGCTGGAAACGATCATGGCTAAAGTTGGGGTTTGCACCCGACCGGCAGATAATGAAGCTTGATACCGGCAGGTTAAGGCTCGACTGACGTTGAAGCCAACCAACCAATCTGCCAAAGAACGAGCTTGTGCCGACTTATACAGAGGTTCGTAATCTTTACCTGGTTTCAGGGTAGCAAAGCCTTCGCGAATGGCTTGGTCGGTTTGGGAAGAAATCCATAAGCGCTTCACCGGCTTTCGCCAGTTGGCTTTCTCCATGATCCAGCGAGCCACCAACTCTCCTTCGCGCCCGGCGTCGGTCGCAATAACCAGCTCGCAGACATCTCCGCGTTGCATGAGTTGGCGAACAGCTTGAAACTGACGTCCGCTTTGTGGAATGACGGTTAGCTTGACAGGTTCTGGGAAAATAGGTAAATGATCCAACTCCCATTTGGCGTATTCTTTATTGTATTCTTCGGGTGTGGCTAAAGTGACTAAATGACCAAGCGCCCAAGTCACAATGTATTTAGGTCCTTCGATAAAACTGCTTTGTTTATTGCTACATCCTAAAACCCGGGCTAACTCTCGGCCTACCGAAGGCTTTTCGGCTAATACGAGTATTTTTGACATGTTCGTTCACCTCTTGAGCTTCAGTATACCATGATACGACCCGGAGATGCAAACCAGCCCCGTTCCTGCAATGATTCTGCAAAAACGGGGCTGGATGAAATCATTCTATGAACCCATTACGGACATGTTGTCATAACTGCGCACGGTCATCATCACGGCTGCTTCACGAGTGGCCATACCGTATCCGGCAGCGATTTGTGCCTCGGTTGTGGCTTTCGGCATGAAATTACCGGCACTATCTCCTTTGATGATGCCTATTTTCGACATATATTTGGTTGCTTCCACCGCCCAGGAAGAAATGTGAGCTTGATCTGGAAAATCGGCCACTCCGACAATGGAATAGTCTCCGGTCGGCTTAATCGCTTGAATGGCACGGAATAACATGGCTGCACACTGTTCCCGATTGATCAGCAGTTTTGGTTCAAAGGTGGTTGTAGAGGTACCATAGGTAATCCCTAGGGCAAATGCTTTGAGGATTTGGGGATTGGTGGTGTCCTTGAAAGGATTGGTGGTCACGGGCACTGCAGCTGTACCAGTGACTTTTTCATATAGTTGCACGGCGAGTTCGGCAAATTCCTCTCGATTGATCGTCATGGTCATATCGGATCCCAATAGAATAGCAGGAATTAAGCCGGAATTATTGGCATGATCTAGCTCTTCTTTTGCCCAATCGTGAGCTTTAGAGTAATAAGCGGTGGTACCAATCGTGACAGTGTTGGAAGCCGGAGAATATACGGGTGTGATATCAGGCCAACCCTCGAAATAATCGTAGTAGACTCGAATTTTATAGGTGTAAACATGGCTTTTTATGTCGATGCTGGTCATCGTTCCTTCATCAATGGGGTCGAAAGTAATGGAGAAGTCCTTAGCGGTGAGGGGTTCACCATCTTCACCACCCGTGTAAACATTAATGTACCCACCCCCACCGAAATCCTCCCACTCTCCATCATCGACTTTGACGGCATAATCCCAAAATACGGAGCCCCCCGCCGGAGATTCGGTATCTAAATCCAAGACGCTTTGCGGAAAGAAAACCTGGGCTTCAAAGTAGGGAACTTGGCTTTCATTATATTCTAAAGTGATTCCCTTGATGACAGGAGCTTCTAAGACCTCGGGCACTCCTTCGGGTAAAGCAGCTAACACCGGTGTTGAGAATAGGGTCAAAAGCAAACCGAACAGAACCATGGTGATGAAACTCTTTTTCATGAGACGAACCTCCTCTCAAATTTGAATAATTCTATCACTTTCTGTTGCATGAAGCAATACAAAAAAGCTTTAAATTAGTACATAAATGATTTTTGTGACCAGAGTAATCGTGAGACGATATAGAGGAGTTTACCCTAAGAAGCAAGAAACTTAATACGTTAAAAACAAGTATGGAAGAGGTCGCTTTACTATGAAACAACCCAAACACGTGGTTCTGTGGTTCCTAATCGTGGCTTCCTTGGTCTTGAGTCTGCGCGTTCTGGCGGTTCGGGTACCCTTGGAAGAAAACAATCGAAACGTAGAAATCGCCTTAGAATACGGAGATTTGGTCAAAATAGCCGATATGGTTTCGGTAGACCCTTTGGAGATGGTCAAACAAGCTCAAGGGTGGGGTATGACCAGCTTGGTCTTACTCGACCGGGATCTTATGCAAGTGGATGACGAGTTGTTGCAACACGCCAGAAATTCCGGATTACTATTAACCCCTCAGTTGTCTAATACCCTTGCCGAACAAGGATATACCGATCTCAATGAAGTGCTAACCGCTGTTTACACCTTACCCAATTTCTCCATGCTGTTTTTCAGTGGTTATGAAGTCTATGGTTATGGTGACGATGTTCTCATGTCGACCATTGCACAAATCATACACATGCGTGCCGGTACCTTAGGTATGGTAGAGTTCTTAGGAGAACAAAAGGGTCTGGAAACGTATTTGGGTGCAGCTCAAGCTAAAGTCATCCGTATCCATCCGGGGTATCCCTATGACACGCGAGAAGAATTGCTACTGGCAGTGACAGACCGAAACGTGCGCATGATCTTCTTGAAACCTTTCAAGCACATGGACATGACCCCGGGTAAGGAGTTAGCCAGTCTACAGCAATGGATTGAGCAAACAGCACAGGATGTGCAAAGAGAAGGTTTTGCTTTGGCAGCAGCCAAACCTCTTCTGGGTTTACCCCTTTCTAGATCGGAAGAGCACACGTCTGAACTCCAGTCACGTTTCGGAATCTC
>CALCNS010000086.1 GCA_937897315.1 uncultured Bacillota bacterium | reverse complement strand
CCACCGAGATCTACACTCTTTCCCTACACGACGCTCTTCCGATCTATCGCTCACGAAATCGCTCATCGTCATGGTTTTGCTCGTGAAGATGAAGCGAATTTTCTGGCTTGGCTGGTTTGTCACCAGTCGTATATTAGTCCTGAGGCCCAATATTCTGGAAACATGCTGGCGTTATCGTACGCACTTTCGGCTTACTATCGAGCCGCACCTGAGGATTATTCGAACGTATACGAATTACTGAGTGAAGGCGTGCAACGAGATTTTCGTCATGGCAATGCCTTTTGGGCACAATATGAAGGTCCGGTTGAACAGCTCTCCACAGAAATCAACAACCAATATTTGCAAGGGCAAGACCAAACCGATGGTGTGCAAAGCTATGGTCGTATGGTAGATCTGCTGATTGCTTATTATCGAAGCAGTCAGCCTTAAATAAAAAGAAAGAAGGTTCGTTCATGTTTGATGTCTTGGTTCAAAACGGTACCATCGTTGACGGTACCGGGCGCAAACGTTTCCAAGGGGATATTGCCATTCAGGGAGATACCATTGTTAAAATCGCACCTAAGATTGACGAACCCGCCAGTAAGGTTATCCAAGCAGAAGGTTATTTCGTTTCCCCTGGTTTCATCGATTACCATAGCCATAGCGACGGAGATGTGTTACTGAATCCCAGCAGCTACAACTTCTTAGAGCAAGGCACTACCACGCAAATTACCGGTCAGTGCGGTTCCGGACCGGCACCTATGTACGAAGACTTGGAGTATCGAGGGCAATATGGTCTCGATGAAGCCACCTGGAATCAGATGACCACGGTTTGTCAGGATTTTCAGCACTTCATGGCACACGTAGAGAAAGGCCGTTACGGCACCAACTACGCCTTCTACTTGCCTCACGGGAACGTGCGTGGGAAAGTGATGTATTATAGCCCTGCAAAACCCAATGCGGAACAAATGGATGCCATGAAAGCACTGGTAGCACAGGCCATGGAAGCAGGATACTTAGGTATGACCACCGGATTAGTCTATGCTCCATCCGTCTATGCCGATGTAGATGAAATCACCGAACTCAGTAAGGTAGTGGCCAAATATGGCGGTAGCTATGCTTCGCATATTCGAGGTGAAGGTGACAAAGTGGTACCTTCGGTGGAAGAAGCCATTGAAGTCGGCCGTCGTGCACGAGTGCCGGTCATTATCTCCCACTTAAAAGTACTCGGCAAAAACAACAAAGGTAAATCTGGCCATCTTTTGCGCCTTATGGAAGAAGCCAATCGCGAAGGGATTCGCGTCCGCGCAGACCAGTATCCGTTTTTAGCCGGCTCTGCACCCTTTATTGCTCAAATCCCTCCCAAGTTTTTGACGGAAGGAAAAGAGAAATTGTTGCATCGACTTTTAGATTCGGAGTTCCGAAAAACAGTGTTGCATTCCATCTTCCATGAAACCGAGGTGTTTCAAAGCTCCATTTACGAAGCCGGCTTTGAGGGTTGTTTTATGGCAGCTGCCCCGAAAACTCCGCAGTACATCGGCAAGAACATCGCTGAGATTGCCGCAGAAGAGGGCAAGGACCCCATGGACGTGGCATGCGATATCCTTATCGCCAACCAAGGTGAAGTGCAAGGTATTTACTTCTCGCAAAACATGGACGATATGCTGAACATTATCGCCCATCCTTTGGTGATGGGAGGGTCCGATTGGAGCGACTACACCAAGAACATCGATCCGGAACAAAAAAGCGGTGGTCACCCCCGCGGTACTGCTACCATGGTTCGCCGCTTGGAGTTGCTGCGGGATTATGGCTTGCTGAGTTTAGAAAGTGCGATTTACAGTATAACCGGTCTACCCGCCGACACCTCAGGGTTACAAGGAATTGGCCTTCTCAAAGAAGGATATCGTGCAGACATTACCATTTTTGATTACAAAGCCCTCAAATGTAATGCTGATTTCACCTACCCGTTCCGCAAGAACGAAGGAATCCAAACCGTATTGGTAGGTGGTCAGGTTGCCGTAGAAAATGGATTGGCTACCGGTGTAAAAAACGGAGTCGTTCTCAAGAAAATTCCAAAGTAACAACTTACATGGATTCATGCAAAAACAGAGGCCAAGGTGCTAACAAGCCTAACTTGGTCTCTGTTTTTTTGCTTATCCGAAGTCGTCTATCCTCTTAGTGCCATCTCTGCAGCGGCTCGCGCATGTAGCAATGCTGTATCATAAACCGGTATGGGACTGTTCGTTTCGTTGATGAGCAGCCCAATCTCTGTACACCCCAAAATGACCGCTTGTGCTCCTCCGTTCTTGACTTCTTCAAGAATATTTTGGAAATTCTTAAGAGAATCACTTCGAATGATTCCGTGTCCCAGTTCTTCATAAATGATGCGATGAATTTCGTTTCTCTGATTCAAATCGGGAATCACCACGTTTAGACCGCGTTTTTGTAAAATCTCCGTGTAGAATGGCATCTCCATGGTGAATTTGGTTCCGGTCAATGCGACGGTATGAACATGATTTGCCAACAACGCATCTGCAGTGACTTCGGCAATGTGTAGAAAAGGCAAGTCCGTTGCTTGAATCACAGCATCTGCCACCAAATGCATGGTGTTGGTTGCCATAAGAATAAAATCAGCC
>CALCNS010000085.1 GCA_937897315.1 uncultured Bacillota bacterium | reverse complement strand
TTCCTGAGGTGTAAAATACGAATCGTCTAGAATCATGTGACCCCTCCTTCATCCATAAAAAAACGGAGCTGCTTTGCATACGCAAAACCGCTCCGTGAACTTGCTTCAGGCAAATTATCGGTTACGAAACCATGAAACCGGCTCTAGGGGGTGTTTCGTGGTTTTCCAGGGCGTGTTTTGATGCAAAAATCGTAGCCAAACAAACTGCAACATGACCATGATGATGGTGATGATGCAGATGGTGATGCAGATGCAAAGCCACGGATTGATGCATAAAAAAGAAGGCCACAGCCGAAGCCATAGCCTTTACGAGCAAGGTGGAAGAAAGAACAACCACAAACAGGCATGCTAATAATACCGCGGTCAACAGCATGATGCGGGAAGAGATGACGTTCATAAGAGTGTTCATCATCGGTGCAGCCTCCTTGTGTAAGTTGAAAGGGATTCTATCACACAAAAAAGTATCTGTCAATCCAATTCTGAAAATTTGTATAAAGTGTGCAGAGAAGGGAAACACTCACTCAAAAGAGAACATACAACAATTGTAGATTCCATCTAAGATGAACTTAGAAAAGAAAAGGTGAAGAACATGAGCCAGGAAACAAAGAAGTCATTCTTGCTAAATACCATGATTTTAACCCTCGCCGGAGCATTTGCCCGTGTATTGGGGGCAGTATACCGAATCTTTCTCACAAGAATCATCGGGGATGAAGGCATAGGTTTATACCAAATGGCCTATAATTTAGCCCTCTTGTTTATGACAGTGGGAATGACAGGGCTCCCCTTATCCATATCCAAACTGGTTGCCGAGAAAACAGCGGCTCAAGATGAGCGTAGTACTCGCAAAGTTTTGTTTTTGTCGTTGTTTCTATCGGGGGCTTTGGGATTGCTGCTGATGGCGATGTTGGGTCTAGGTGCCAGCTTCTGGGTAGAAACCAACTTAAAAGAACCCAGAGCTCTCATGCCATTGCGAGCAATCTCGCCGGCAGTTTTGTTCGTTTTCCTCATGGCACCTTTCCGGGGTTATTTCCAGGGACGTCAAGAAATGATTCCTCGTGCCGTTTCCGATGCCATGGAACAACTGGTGCGCGTAGTGATGATCCTAACCCTTGCCCTGCTGTTATTGGGCAGGGGAGTGGAGGCAGCAGCAACGGGAGCGGCTCTAGGGGTGACCCTAGGGTCTTTGGCGGCATTTATCTATTTGCTCATGCTGTATTTACGTAAGCAACAACGACCGGTGGAAGTGATTGGTAACGCCGGTGTTCGAGTGGAAAGCAATTGGGAAGTGCTCAAACGCATCGTCTTATTAGCAGTTCCGGTAACGTTGGGCTCGCTGATTTGGCCACTGATGCAGTTTGTGGATGCTCTTTTGATTAGCAGTCGTTTACAAACCGCCGGATTTGCCGTGGAAGAAGCAACTGCTCTTTTTGGGCGCTATTCCGGACAAGCAGGACCCCTTGTTAATATGCCCAGTATTCTCACCGTAGCCGTGGCTGCATCTCTAATCCCCTCGATTACCGAAGCGATGTCACAAAACGACGGAGAAACCATGCGCAGCAGAGCGAACTTGGCCTTGAAGGTTAGCACGCTCATTGCCCTGCCTGCCGCATTAGGACTTAGTTTGCTAAGCCAACCGGTTGCCACCATCCTTTACGGCAATGCCAATTCAGCGGGGATTTTGGCGGTATATTCCTGGGTCATCCTTTTCTTATTACTGTATCAAACATCGGCCAGCATTTTGCAAGGTATTGATCGCATACAAATCCCCGTGTTCAGCATGCTGATTGGCATCGGCATCAAAACCGTGTTAACCTATGTGTTATGTGGGCTGCCACAAGTCAACATTTTTGTAGCGGCCATCGCCACAAGCCTGGGGTTTGTGGTAGCGGTTGCATATAATTTGTATCGTGTCTATGAATACACTCAGATGAAAATCGATATGCGGGGATTGGTCATATCCCCGGTTATTAGCACCACTCTTATGGGAGTGGTAGTGTACGTGGCTTATCATGGCATGGCTAGCCGTATTTCTATGCTGTTAGCCACAGCAATGAGTGTGC
>CALCNS010000084.1 GCA_937897315.1 uncultured Bacillota bacterium | reverse complement strand
CCGCTTCGGCCGCGACCACGGCGGCATGCTGTGGTCCTACCGGGCCGAGGACGCCGAGGTGCTTTTGGCCGGGATGGGCTCTATCGCCACCGAGGCCACGACCGCGGCCGACCTCCTGCGCGCCGAGGGGATCCGGGCCGGCGTCGTCGGCATCCGGGTCTACCGGCCCTTCCCCAAGCAGGAGGTCCGGGACGCCTTCCGGAACTGCCCGGCCATCGTGGTCTTCGAGAAGAACATCAGCTACGGCTACGAGGGGGCGCTTTGCGCCGACATCAAGGCCGCCCTATACGGAACGGGCATCGCCGCGCCGATCCATAACTTCATCGCGGGCCTCGGCGGCCGGGACGTGAAGTCCCGCGAACTCGCCGCGGCCATCGGCGATTCCCTGGCCGCCATCGCCGCGGGGACCCGGGAAAAGCAGACCTGGCTCACCTGCGTGGCCGAGTGATACGACGGGAGAATCAAAAATGCCGGACAAACTCTTCAAAGTGAACATCGACGAATACATGCTGCCGGGGAACCGGGCCTGCCAGGGGTGCGGCCTGTCGCTGGCCTACCGCTACATCCTCAAGGCCCTGAGGGAAAACACGATCATGACCATCCCGGCGAGTTGCCTGACGGTCCTCCACGGCATGTACCCCATCACGGCCGTGGGCATCCCCTGCCTCAACTGCACCTTCGCCAGCACCGCGGCCTCGGCCTCGGGGCTCGTGGCGGGCCTCACGGCGATGAACCGGAAGTTGAAGCGCAGAGTAAATATGATTTGGCAAAAAATCATCATACTTCACTTCCAAGACCATTGTGTTTGGTTCTAAAACACGAACTAACGTGACATTGGTATCGAAGATATCGGCTTGATCGATACCAGCTTGTATGTTTTGATCAAAGGTAATCCGAACATTCCCTTCTTCCATGACGAAGACTTCTCGGATGTAATCCACGATGACCGCCGGAGCCAAAAGTCTTGTACGCATCGCCCAAAACATGTCTTTGGCCATCTCCGAGTTCTTCTCCAACAAAAACCGAATGTCTTCTTTCCGAATCAACCGGTAGAATTCTTCTTGTGTCAGATTGATGGATTTCTTGCTGATGAAATCACCAAATTTCTCTTTTCTTTCCAATTTGATGTTACTATTGCTCAGGTTATAAATCCTCACTCTATACTTTTGTCGAAATTGAACTCCTGCTAGTTTCTCGAATAAAGCGGTATGATACACATCATCGAAGTATAGACTGCGAATGTGATATCCTTCTTCACCACTGTTTTCATCGGGTTGCATTAGGGTAGAAAGTCTAGCTTTCAAACCGGCATATTCTCGCTCATGTATGATGTATTTAAACTCGTGTCTTAGAGTATGCTCTAGATATTTCATTCCGACCCCCTCCGCTCTAGAACCACGCAACCATAATAGATTTCGCCTTTACTGTCTCTACTCAAATTACTGCTGGTTTGAGTAGCTCCTGTCTGGTCTGTCGCAACGATACGGGCATATAACGTGGTATTGGGGAGCTCCTGAATTTGAACCCTATGTTCTGAAGTGGGTGGTGAAGTGAAGAGAATACTTTTAAAATCCGATGTGGTCGAAAGTTCTAACCGGAATTGAGTGACCCTTCCACTTTGTAAATCGTCACCCAGAAAAGAGATCTCCAGGCTCTCTTCTTGATACTCCACTTGGACAATGTATGGGCTTATCGGTTTCTTCAAATTGGCGAATACTGCCTGATAATTATAATCTACAATTCTACTAAAGTCTGCAATGTATGGTTCTACGTACGTCGCTGCTTTCGGTAACAACATGATTTCCGGAATGCTAAACAAATACTGCAGGATGCTTTTTCGATAAGTTAGGGTTTGTTGTTCTATCCATTCATCACTCAGAATTTCTCGAATCTCTTCGATTTTTTGTACTAATTTTTGCGTATTTCCTGGTTCGGTCAAATATTTCCTATATAAAACATTGTTATATAAAAAACCATATCCTTCAAAAGAAGTAGGAATGACTTGATCATTTTGACCAACCTTATGATACATAGCATCTTCGAAAGAAGATGGAATCAAATACCAAGTCAATGAATTTTGGGGAGAATAGATCAAATAATCCTCAAAAGCCAGTCGATAATTGGACAACAAAACATTAACTGCTGCAAATGTTAGCAAATTCTCTTCATTAAAATACCGTCCTAGTAAATCGGAGAATACAATGGAATCATCATGGAGCACATCCAACATGTTCAGCAATTTACTATGATTTTCGGCATTTCGAATGTTTAAAATGGTTTCAAATGCTTCCTTAGAATAATCAGGAGCACCTTTTTCTACTAACTGCTCAGGAAATCGCGAAAAATCAAAGTGCTCTGCACGGTATAAACTACCATTGGTGTCCAGTTCATGGGCAGCTAAATACGCATTGTTCGGCTGCTCAATAAAGGTATAAATCCCCATATCTTGGTACGCCTTTGGTCCGTCGGCTGTCGTATCTTGGATGAACAACCGAACGAAACCAGTTCTTAATGAACCAATAGGTGGTAACTCCTCTAATAAATCAAAGCCAAACTTCTGCCTCATCCTGGATAAATCATTTCGATTTTTGTAAAGATTAATGGTTTTCATATCATTCCAGGTTCCACCCCGATCAAAAAGCTTGATTTGGTAGGATCTTAAGCGAATCCGATCGGTATTCCCCTTTATCGTGATTTGCCCATTTGGGTCGGTTTCCCCAAAACCAAACAATGATAATCCATAGGACGAGTCTTGCGTTCCTTCGCTCATGATGATATCGCAGAAGGGTTCTTCGCCCTCACTTAACTCTCCGGTAGTATAGTTATTCAAATACGAAAAAGAGTATTCTTTGTTCATTTCCCGATTCATTCCTGCCTTGACGGTTAGATACAAGTAACGAATGGACCCATCTTCATCTTTCTCATAAATGCTTTTGTCTTCGAGGAAATCCCTGCCATTCAGAACGCTTTGATTCAGATCCCAGGTATCACCGGTATAGTAATTCGTTTCATCATACACATATTGCGTGTTACACCCTACCAGTACGAGAAACGATAGAAACCATGCAGCTAAGCCACATAACTTTGCGATCTTTCTTTTATTCACGGAATCCCTCCTTTCTAATCTGTCTTTGTCACTAACAGACCCTGCACGATTTGAAACGGTTTTAAACCAAACTGATAGTAATGGGTACCATCTGGGTTCTCAATTCGATAACGATCATAGCTACGTTGCCAGTTCCCTTTCTCATCTCGAACGATAGCCGACCAGTAATACTGGCCATCGGGTAGTGTTTGCTCCACACTTATTTTTGTCAGGCTGGTTTCTTGCTGGAAAACAACGCTCATTTGACGCTGATTGTAGTCGGTGAAGATGGAGAACTCATAACGCATGCGATCGACTTGAAGATCAGCCGAAGGTGACCAATTGAACTGAAACTCATTCCCATCTTGCTTGGGAGTTCCCAAGAAAAAAGGCATGGGACGTTCCTGTGCCGTATAGTAAAGGTTATAATAGAACGTAATTCGGTTCTGATAATCCGCAATCTCACTAACGATGTCTTCCGGTTCTGTATCTTTGATCATCTCATCCAAGGATCCTTTATAACCGGACAAAATGGCATTGGTGTACCCAGGTACTAAGGTCTCCCAGTCCTCACTCATCAAATGTTGATAGATCTCATCGACACGGTAGTTCAGTAGGAGGACATGATCCGGATTGCTAAAAAACCTTTTGTGCAAAGGGGTTCCCCAGTATAAGGCTATGCCAAAGTATTCGCTTAAGCTTCGACTATTGAACCGCTCTTCTCCTAGAAGACAACTATCGAAATCCCAAGGCAAAAAATACCATTTTTCACTATAAGAGGGGGAATACAGGAGAAAATTCCTGGACATCGTATCATAGTTATTGAAAAGGATATTCATGGCACACCATGTTAAGTAATTATCCAAATCAAAATATTTTTGGAACACGGTTGAGAAGTCCAGATTTAAATCATTAATATCCTTTAACATCTGTGCCAGTTTGATGTTATCGGGGTTTTCGCGAATTTTTAGCAATAACCGGAACATGTCTTCATCAAATTCAGGGTCGTTAACCGGAAGGATGTAGGGAGATTCAAAGAACTCAAAATCACTCGGTTTATAAAGGGAACCATTGGTATCTAGCCCTCGATCGCTCAGAAAAGTTTTGTTAGGTTGCTCTACATGGGTAAATAGACCATAGTTTACATAAGCGCTATTGGTTTGGGTCCCATCTTTTATATACACTCTAAAAAAGTTCGTGCGCAAAGAAACCATATCGGGAAAATAAGCCATCTGATCCATACAGAACTTTTGTGCTGCACGACTGTTGTCGAAAGTATGTTTGTTTAGATTCAGCACTTGCTGACCCTGAAATGTTCCTTGGTTATCAAAAACCTTGATTTTATAAGACTTTTGCTCGGCTAATCTTGCACTCTGCCCCCGTTGAGATAAGGTGGAGTTGACTTCGCTGCCAGTATTGCCCAAAAGGATATGACCAGTATCAGGATCTTTAATTTGCACAAAGGCATCCAACTGAGGATCGGGTTCTAGCCCATCAATAAGATTCAAGGATTGAAGATTAAAGATTTCTCCGGTCTTTGCATCCGGTCCATTAAATACCGTAACATACATCTCATAAACCTTAAAACGATCCTCTGCTCGATATAACTCCGTATTTTCTTTTATTCTCTGATTTTCCAGAAGGGATAAATCCGGAATTGGGGGTACATAAACTTCTTCCATGGGTTTCATAAACCATATATAGTACACCACAAAAGCCCCGACAAGAATTCCCAGAATTCCCAACAGGCTATTGCGAATGCGCACCTTATCTGATTGATTGAGATAGATTTTCATGGTCTCTTACCCCATCTTCCAAATCGTTTAACCTTTGAATCAAGTTTTTTAGACGAGTTCCTTTGGTTTCTTCTTCGGGTACTCTCGAACAAAATATGATATAATCCACAGCAGTAAGGGTTTTGTGTAAGTAAAGCAACCCTGCTATGAGGGCTACGGAAGAAGAAAAGAGGATGCCTAACCCATAAAACTCTGGACCTAGATTCACGCAAAGAATATTGAAGATCGTATTCAGAACTAAAAACAATCCCATGATACGCAAACAATCCATATAGTTCTCGAAATATTGCATCAGGGTACAAGCTAGAAACATAAAATAGGTGAACAAGAATCCTGCCACCATGTTTGGGAAAACCTCTTGAACAGTCGTTGAAAAGCCAAGTATAGGTAAAACAGCAACTCCAAAGACCACGCTGACCAAAGAGATGAGTATTTGCAATTCGGCTACGAAGAAAAACTCATGCCATAGCTTTCGAATCATTAGGTTTTTTGCTTTCTCAATCTCCTCTCCTGTCAATGTATTGATGGAGCGCAAATACTCTCTAAAATAATCGTAAAAAGAGGTCTCCATACGAACCACAAATAATACAATGGCCGGCAATATCGTCAAGACACCTAAGGCAGTAGCCATATCGAAGTCATCAGAGAACCAAAAGACAGATATGCTATTTCTGGTTTTAAAGTAAGACCAAAAGACGAAATTTTGGACATATAGTCCTAAAGTATAGAAGGTATTAAACCAAAATAGCGACGGATATTTTCCCATATATAGCAGAAAATCAAAGTATTTCCCGGAGGAAACTGGGTAATACTTCTTAACTCCATAGAGGATTCCTAGAGCAACTATCGACATACCTACAGCGAAACTGGCAATGAGAGACGTCGTCATCCCTGTTTGGTGCGGATTTGAATACAAGGTTATCAGAGTCCCGGCTATGGTAACTGCCATTCCATAGAGGAAGCTACGAGTAATTTGTGCATAATCTTTCAACGCCGATACGTAGACCATGAGGATAAAAATAACCCCCACCATCATATAGAGCAAATACGCGACTAAGGAAAGAAGCCAATCCAGTTGAGCTCTCCATAGTAACAAAAGTGCCGGAATGGATGCTACACTGCAATACAGAACTAGAGCTCCATAAACAGAGGACAGTATATCTTCTGTTTTATCTTGCCATAAGACATCGGCTAAATACCGAGAGATGATAATACACAAGCCGCTGGTAAAAATCAACGGAAAGACAAACGAATATAAAATAATGGCTGAGTAAAGCCGTTGATCTTCCAATGGCATCGAAGATTGCAGCAGTAAAACACGAACCCCCAACAAGGCAATGACTACGACCAAGAGATGACCAATGGTTGAGAATACGGAATATAACACCGCGCTGAATTTAGCAGTCAAGGATTCCCGTCGAAACAGCTTCTTGAGCTCGAAGCCTATACCGGCCATGGCGTTTTTCCCTCCTTTGTGGGATCTAGCTCGTCATATAAACGCCGATACGCCTCGGCAAATCTCTGTTCTGAGTAAAATTGGATCATGCGCTTTCGGCCTGTCTCACCAAGTATTTTCTTCAAATCCGGCGTTGTAAGGATTTTAACTATGTGCTCTGCGATTTGCTCATAGTCCATGATCGGAGCAAGTAGACCAGCAAGTCCTAAGGAATCTCCTTGTTTCCCATTGAATAATTCTTTACAGCTCCCCACATTCGTAGAAACGCAGGGTACACCGGCAGCCATTGCTTCCATAAGTGCTAAAGGTTGTCCTTCGCTTATCGAGGTCAAAACCATCACATCCATACGCCCAATATACTCTTTGACATTGACCCTACCCGTAAATTGCAGATCTCCAATATTTAGCTCTTGTGCCAGGGATTGACACTCCTGAAAATACTCAGGTGCTTCATCTGTAGGTCCAATTAAGTAAAAATGAGCATTCGGTACTTGACGTTTCACAATATCAAAAGCATATAACATGGTTTTTATGTCTTTAATCGGTGTCACACGAATGACGGCACCCACATTTAAATATTGTGATTCTGCATCCGTTTTTCCTGGCAAATTGCTAAATCCTTCGACATTTACACCATTGGAGATGACTTCACATTGCATAGGGTCGGCCCCTAACTCGATTTGGATTCGACGATTGGTATCAAATAGAGCAATCAGTCTATCGGCTGCTCGATAAGCTCCGAGTGATAAGCTTTTGAAGTATTCAATCCAAAGTTTTTTAAAACTTTTTTGAACCCACGCAGCGGTTATGATTTCTTCTTCTCTTTCCCTAGAATAAATTCCATGCTCTGTGATCAGCAAGCGCCCTCCATAAAGATGTTTCGCCATGGCTCCGGCGATGCCAGCATACCCGGTAGAAACCGAATGATATAAATCTGCTTTTGGTGGCGGATTGTTTAGCACATGGAACAAGGTCATATACATAGACCTCATCGTCCAAACAAAATCCACGAACCTAGTATCCGCATATTGCTTTCGATACACTTCACTGATAATATCATAGAAATCACTCCCTAATAGGAAATTACGAATCATATGGTCACTACGCTGAAAGAAATCAAAAATCATGTTCCATTGATCCAAGTTCGACATCATGAGACGACGGATTTCATCGATTTCCCATTTGGCGGTAATGGTGGCTTTGGGAATTTTTCCAGAGCCTTTCTCACTCTTCAAGCTAACATCGTTCAGGAAAATCTCCTTTGTACCACTAACATTGGCTGGCAAATTGTAGAGAAACTTCCCTTTCTTGGACGAATCCGGCATGATGGTATATAGCACATACTCATGCTCGGGGAAATTGCGAATTAACTGTTGCACCCAAGAGGAGACACCCCCTACTATATAGGGGTAACAACCTTCAGCAATTAAGCATATTTTCAAGTCGGTCCCCCCTATCATTATTTTAGAATCTTTATTTTGGCTTGTTGCAGTGTCACCAAATACATATCGTGCGAATATGTAGCAATCGAATAACCCTCTCCCGGCAGGAGAGGGATTGAGCTGCGTATGGCTAACTGCATTCCTTCAAAGCCTTCTCCAATTTCCACATCAATGAAGTCTTCCATATCTTTATATCGATAGGTCGATTTTTGTGTTTGCTCAATACGAACCGCGGCTTCGCGAATGGTCGTTTGCTGTAAAGCCGGATATTCTTGCAGCGTTTTCATAGCTTGTAACAACTCTGAAGACCATTGGGCAAAGCTTTTACCAGATGTTTGAAGAACTTGATTCATATTGAGTGTCATCGAAACCATGCCATGAGACAGCAATGTATTGCGTGCCGTCCAAGCCAGACCATCGTGACAAGATACCAATGTATAGTAAAAGAACTTTGGATTCTCGTCGTCCCGTTCCATATCTCGTATCCACTGATCTGCGACTTCTCTACGGCAAGTCAAAGGTATCACTTCAATGTTTTGATCCCATTCTGGCAGGATGGCCAAAATTTCTGGTGCAATTCTGCCTTGAGGAGGCATATAGGTAGATATGTCATAAGATGGGAAAAAACGAGCTACCGGACTCTTAGCTACCTCCCATGCTTCCCGAATCTTCTCTATGGATGGCCATGGAACGAACCATCCTACATCGAGTAATTGCCCTTCTAATCCCAAAGGACGCATACTATACCCATGAAAAGCGATTTCTCCTCCCACATCGAGAATCTCAGAAGCATGTAATTTGAACTCATTAAGAGGGAATTGGTTCGATGCATAATCATCATCGGTTTTATCGGAATAAGATATCACATAAGATAAAACCGGCTTTATATTAAACTCGCGTATGAGTTTCGAAATAAATGGCCAAATCCGGGATTGCATCATCTTTTCGTAGGTTAATTTCTCTTTTTCCAACATCGGCGAGCTCTCGATCGTAAAAGGAGAAACGAATTCTTCCAGTAGTAAGGTAGAGGTACCAGAAATAGGGTAAACAAGGGATTCCCCTTTATCTTGCTTCAAACTACGATATAGAATCTCCATAATCACGCCACGACTTTGATATGAGCTAAGAAAATCGCAATGATTGACATAAAGTAAGCCTTTGCCCATGGGTCTTGACCACAACAAGGGAGTGGATTCTTCATCTTCTATGTAGACAGTACAATCCGAACGCAATCGCACCCAGTATCGTAAAGGAATGGCACGTTCAAACTCAAATACTTGTCCTGCTTGGCCAATAAACCCCTCTTTATCCACCAAGGCATGACAAGACAATTTTGAGGTCTTCTCAACATAGCCAAATATTCCAGATATGGAAATGAGGGAATCCGAGTTCTCAGGAACAATGGGAAAATAAGCCGTAGCTCCTGCTTCCACACAATCGAACACCTCATGAATGAGCGATGCCCGGTCGTATTGTGCGATAAGAACGATGATGAGTACATACTCCTTCAGCGATCTTTCCTCTTCGACAGAAATCAAATCATAGTCAAATCGATTTTTCTCCAATAAGGATTGAAAGTTCACTAAAACATACTCTCGGTCTGTAGCCAAAGGATCATATAATAAAGCGATTTTCCCAGACTGGTGTGGGTTAAAGAAAATCT
>CALCNS010000083.1 GCA_937897315.1 uncultured Bacillota bacterium | reverse complement strand
CGTCGATATCCGCGGCGGCGAAATGTTTCTCACTATTCTGAATGCACTCAAACAATTGGAAGCAGAGAACATTGCTTATGAGATTCTGTTTCTAGAAGCCAATGATGATATTTTGATACGCCGTTATAAAGAGTCTCGTCGGCCTCATCCCCTCATGCCCGACGGTCGTCTTCCGGAAGGAATCATGAAAGAACGAAGTCAGTTGAGCTTTCTCAAAGGGAAGGCAAACTACATTATTGATTCTTCACACAACAATCCCCATCAGTTTAGAGAATCCATACAAAGCCTCTTCTTACGAGAGGAAAAGAAAAAAAATCTGAAAATTCAAGTATTATCCTTTGGGTTTAAATATGGGTTACCCATGGATGCGGATTTGGTCTTCGATGTTCGCTTTATGCCCAATCCTCATTGGGTGGATGATTTAAAAGCGCACACCGGTTTGAGCCCTGCTGTCGCTTCCTATGTGATGAATTGGCCGATGAGCCAAACTTTCTACGATAAACTCATTGATTTTATGACTTTTTTGTTGCCCAACTATAAGCAAGAAGGCAAAGACTCTTTAGTGATCGCCATTGGTTGTACCGGAGGGCGCCACCGTTCCGTCACCATCGCCGAAAAATTGACCGAAGAGTTTCGTAGTATGGGATATCAAGCTCAAGTGACACATCGGGATATGCATCGACCGCATGATGTGTCCGGACCCATCCAATGAGTCGCTGGTGGCGTTGGTTTCTGCCGGGGATGAAAATCAAACGGTGGCTAATTCTCTTGTTGGCAGGAGCGGTTCTGTTGGGAATTGGGGTTTATTTTTTGTTTGGTCGAGATATTCAATTTCTCAATATGTATATGCAGGAGATGCTATTCAAATTGACCGGGTCACGTTGGGGTCAGTTTTTGGGGATTCTTCTGTTTATTCTGGGTGGGATACTAACAACGGTGGGCTTCAATCGCTTACTGGTTGCGATGAAGCGAACCTTATTACCCGATGCCACTCCGCATTTAGCAGATTTGTTTTACCAAAAGCGCAAGCAGCGAAGAGGTCCGAAACTGGTAGTGATTGGTGGGGGTTCGGGTTTATCGGTTTTGTTGCGTGGTTTGAAATTGTATACCGGGAATCTGACGGCGGTGGTCACTGTGGCTGATGATGGAGGTTCCTCGGGAATGTTGCGTGAAGAGATGGGTGCGTTACCTCCCGGTGATATTCGTAATTGCATCTTGGCTATG
>CALCNS010000082.1 GCA_937897315.1 uncultured Bacillota bacterium | reverse complement strand
TTTTCCTAATGACACAAAAGGAGGGAACGATGTGAGTATTCTTGTCAAACATCTATCTTTTTCATATCACTCTCATCCTGTTCTGAACGATATCTCCTTTCATGTAAACACCGGAGAAATCCTAGCATTATTGGGCCCCAATGGGGTTGGGAAAAGCACTCTATTTCACTGCATCCTTGGCATACAACCAGATTATTCGGGCTCTATATGGATTCATCATCAAGAAGCCAAGCGATTGTCGGCAAAAGCCTTAGCATCACAGATCGCGTATATACCACAAATACAGAAAACAGCTTTTCATTACAGCGTCTTGGATATGGTTCTGATGGGTACTACCGCTCAGTTGCAGTTGTTTCAGCAGCCTGGACCCTTGGAACTGCAACGAGCACGGGTTGCCCTAGAACGCTTTCGTATCTCACATTTAGCTCATCGCGAGTTCGATCGACTGAGTGGTGGAGAATGCCAGCTAACACTCATTGCTAGAGCGGTCGCTCAAGGGGCAAAGATTCTTCTACTGGATGAACCCACAGCCAGCTTAGATTATGGTAATTCCCATCGAGTGATGGAAGAGATCTATCAATTGCGTGATGAAGGGTATACCATTTTATTCTCTACACATGACCCGAATCAAGCACTTACCTATTCCAATTCGATTTTAGCTTTACATGAGGGAGAAGTTGCTGCCTTTGGCCTGACAGAGCAAGTTTTGCAGGCAGATCTCATGGAAAAGCTCTATCAAATTTCCGTCTCATTTGAACAAATCGGCAATATACAGAAGAAAATCTGTATTCCGTTGCCGCGAAAGGAAGTATTTTAAATTGAAAAAACTACTTGTACTCTTTCTAGTCCTCGCTTTGTTTATGAGTGGTTGTAATACCACAGCTCCTGAGGTTCTAAAACCCCTTCCAACTACCCAGACCTTTACCGATTCGAGCGGTCGAAGTGTTGAGCTTCCTTTAGAGGTTACACGAATTGCAGCATCCGGGTCCATGGCTCAAATGTTTTTATTTGCGCTTTGTCCAGAATATTTGGTTGGTCTTGCTTCTCCTTGGAGCCAGGAAGCAGAAAAATACATTCAAACGGAGTATTATAAACTGCCTGTACTAGGGCAATTTTATGGAACCGGCACACTAAACATGGAGGAAGTTGTCAAAACAGCACCTCAAGTGATTATTGATGTAGGGGAAGCCAAGAAAAGCATTGTTGAAGATATGGATTCCATTATGAAACAAGTGAATATTCCCACCATCCACATTGAAGCAACAACGGAGACTACTGCTGATGCCTATCGCCTATTAGGAAAACTACTCAATCGCGAAGAAAAAGCGGAAAAGCTGGCTAGTTATATTGAAAAGACATTACAGCAAGTGAATAAGACCGTTAGTACCGTCGAGAAATCCTCTGTACTTTATCTCTTGGGCAATAATGGGCTGAATGTTTTAGCAAAGACATCTTTCCATGCAGAAGTTATTGACCATGTTTCCAATAACGCCGCAATCATAGAACAACCTTCTTTTAAAGGTTCGGGTAACGAAGTGGACTTTGAACAATTACTGCTCTGGGATGCCGATGTGCTCTTAGTTGCTCCCGATAGTATTTACGATGAAATTATCCAAGATGCAAGTTGGCAACAACTTCGTGCAGTCCAGAATGGACAACTATATCGGGTTCCCAGTGGACCTTATAATTGGATTACCAATCCTCCTTCTGTCAATATTTATCTTGGTATGTTATGGCTAACCGATTTGCTTTACCCAGAAAATGTGGAGTATGACTTATTCAAAGAAGTCACCGAATATTATCGCCTTTTCTATGGTCATGAACTAACTTTAGAGGAGTTTACATCATTAACTGCACATCCATAGAAAACTCCTACATAAGGTGGTCACAGAGACTTCTTTCGTCAAGGTCGTACATTACGTTTACTACATATATTAGATGAAGATTGCACATTCCGTTCTCCTATGATAAAGTATGCATATTAGAAACATTGAAAGGAGAGCGTTCCTATGGGATCACCACTTCGATGCCCTTGGGCGATGGATCCGTTTTCTATGGAGTATCATGACCATGAATGGGGAAAACCCAGTCATGACGACCGGCATTTATTCGAGCTATTGATACTGGAAGGTTTTCAAGCAGGATTAAGTTGGGTTACTATTCTTAAGAAAAGAGAAGCTTTTCGAGAAGCTTTTGATGGGTTTGACCCTGCTGTCATTGCAAAGTATGACGAGGAGAAACTCAGCTCGTTCATGAAAAATGAGAAAATTATCAGAAATCGTTTGAAAATTGCTGCTTGTGTCGCCAACGCTCGTGCTTTTTTGAAAGTTCAACAAGAATTTGGAAATTTCGATACCTATATTTGGTCTTTTACTAACGGTATAGCGATGGATCCAAAGTGGGAATCTAGCCAAAACGTTCCCACAGAAAGCGAGTTGTCACGTACCATCAGTAAGGATTTAAAGAAAAGGGGCTTTCGGTTTGTTGGTCCTACGATCATATATTCCTATTTGGGAGCCATTGGTGTCATTAACGACCACTTGATTCAATGTGAGTTTCGTTAGTACAATTCGTTAGGAGGGGTCCATTTGTCTAATATTTGGCACGACTTAGAAGAATCCCGTGTGAAACAACAAGACTTCATTGTTGTCGTTGAGATTGCAAAGAACAGCAAGAAGAAATATGAGTTAGATAAAAGTACGGGTATGATTGTCCTTGATCGAATTCTCTATACTTCAACCCATTATCCTGCAAACTATGGATTTATTCCCCGAACCTATGGTGAGGATCATGATCCCCTGGATGCTCTCGTATTATGTTCCGAAGCATTGGACCCTTTGGTTTTGGTTCGTTGTTATCCCATCGGTGTTGTGCTTATGGAAGACGATGGTGCCAGAGATGAGAAAATCATTGCTATTCCTTTTGGCGACCCTGCTTATCGGGAGTATAAAGATATACACGATTTACCCGCTCATATTTTTCGAGAAATGCTACATTTTTTCAATGTCTATAAGGATTTGGAAGGGAAAAAGACCATTGCAGATCATGTTCTCGGTCATGAAGAAGCAGAACGTTTCATTGGAGAAGCCATTGAACGGTACAAAACCGTGTTTACAAAGCAATAAACGAAGGGCTCACCTTAACGGTGAGCCCTTCGTTAACGATATCATTATTCTAAATCGGGTTCTTCTTTTGCACCAACTACTTTGGCTAACCCTATGACTTGGTCCTCTTCGTCCATTTTCATAATGGTTACACCTTGAGTCGTTCTGCTCATTTGGGAGATTCCTGAAACGGAAGTGCGAATAATGATTCCATTGATGGTAATGACCATGACGTCGTCACCTTCTCGAACCATACGCACACCGGCAATAGGTCCAGATTTTTCTGTCCTTCTCATTAAATATACACCCTTGCCGCCACGGCTTTGACAACGGTATTCTCTTATCGGGGTTCGCTTGCCAAATCCATTTGTCGTGATTACCAACAAATCGGCATCATCATTCGCCACTTCCATGGCGATTACTTCATCGTCTTCGCTAAGTGTAATCCCTCTAACACCGGTCGTCGCACGGCCCATGGGTCGGACATCGGTAGCGTTAAATCGAATCGCACTTCCTTCTTTGGTAGCCAAAACAATGTCGTCCTTGTCATCCGTAAAACGAACACCAATGAGATCATCTTCATCATTCAGTTTAATCGCTTGGATTCCACCTTTGCGAATATTCAGGTATTGATCCAATCCAGTTTTCTTAACAGTGCCCATACGAGTGCTGAAGATGAGGAACTTATCTTCTTCGAAATCTTTCACCGCGACAACAGCGGTGATTTTTTCTTCGTTCTCAATATTGAGTAAGTTGATAATATTGGTTCCTTTTGCTTGGCGACTGGCTTCCGGTATTTCATATACTTTGCTCTGGAATACCTTGCCTTTATTGGTAAAGAAGAGCAAGTAATGATGGGTTGTTGTAATGAAGAGGTTTTCTACAAAGTCTTCATCTTTTGTACCCATTGCTGTAACACCTTTACCACCTCTTCTTTGACTTCGATAAGTAGTGGAAGGAAGACGCTTAATATACCCTTGGTGAGTCAAAGTGACCACCACTTCTTCTTCTGCAATGAGATCTTCAATATTGAGTTCACCTTGGTCCGGAACAATTTCTGTGCGGCGGTCATCACCAAACTCCTCGCGAATACCGCGCATTTCGTTTTCAATGACTTGTTTCAATTTTTCAATATCGGCTAGAATTTCCAATAGACGACTGATTTCAGCCATGACTTCTTTATACTCGGCTTCTAATTTGTCGATTTCCAAATTTGTCAAGCGACGCAACCGCATATCCAAAACAGCAGTTGCTTGGCGATCTGAGAAACCAAATGTTTCCATGAGTCGGGGTTTTGCTTCGGTATCATCTTTAGAAGACCGTATGATACGTATAACTTTATCGATATTACTAGCGGCAATACGTAAGCCCTCTAAAATATGGGCTCTTTCTCTCGCTTTTCGTAATTCGAATTCTGTTCGGCGAGTCACTACAACTTTTTGATGTTCTATATAATTCTCGAGAACTTCTTTTAGATTCAGTGTTCTCGGTTCGTCGTTGACCAATGCCAACATGATGATACCAAAGCTCTCTTGCAGCTGTGTATGTGCATAGAGTTGATTTAATATCACTGCCGGTTTCGCATCTCTGCGAAGCTCGATGACGATTCGCATTCCATCCCGGTCTGACTCGTCTCTTAAGTCGGTGATTCCATCAATTTTTCTGTCTCTAGCCAAAAAGGCAATTTTTTCTACTAATTTCGCTTTATTGACCTGATATGGCAATTCATTGACAATGATTCGGGTTTTCCCATTTTGCATCCGTTCAAAACGGCTGCGTGCACGCATGACTACAATACCTCGACCTGTGGTATAAGCACTACGAATTCCCTGCATACCCATAATGATTCCGGCCGTAGGAAAGTCGGGACCTTTTATATGTTTCATTAAGTCTTCAATAGAGGCTTCCGGGTTACGCAATAACAATAAAGCAGCATCGATGATTTCCCTTAGATTATGAGGTGGTATGTTTGTCGCCATACCCACCGCAATTCCGGAAGAACCATTGGCTAATAAATTTGGGAACCGGCTGGGTAGAACTTTGGGTTCCGTTTGTGAGCTATCATAGTTCGGGATAAAATCTACCGTATCTTTTTCGATATCCCGCAGCATTTCGTTGGAAATTTTACATAATCTAGCTTCCGTATACCGCATTGCTGCAGCCGGATCTCCATCGATCGAACCAAAGTTACCATGACCATCTATGAACGGATAGCGTTGATTAAAATCCTGAGCCATGCGGACTAAGGTATCATATATAGCGACGTCGCCATGAGGATGGTATTTACCCATGACGTCTGCAACCGGTCTAGCTGATTTTCGATACGGACGATCGTAGGTTAAGTCGGAATCATACATCGCATAAAGAATACGACGATGAACCGGCTTTAAGCCATCTCGTACATCCGGAAGAGCTCGGCTAACGATAACGCTCATGGAATATTCAATATACGACTTTTTCATTTCATCTGCTAAATCAACAGGAACAATCTTACCATGAATGAATTCATCCATTTGCTAAACTCCCCCTTTCTAAATATCGAGATTTACCGCATCTTTGGCGTGTTTGAGTATGAAATTACGCCTAGGTTCTACTTTTTCACCCATTAACGTAGTGAACATTTCTTCTGCTCTAGCTGCACTGTCTAGGGAAACCTGTAAAAAAGTTCGGTTCTCCGGTTTCATGGTGGTTTCCCACAATTGCTCCGCATTCATTTCACCCAACCCTTTGTAACGCTGTACAACAGGCGCCGGTCTATCGCCTAATTTTTCAAGAATTCGATCTCTCTCTGAATCGCTATAGGCGTAAAATTGTTGCTTTCCCTTTTTAATTAGAAACAATGGCGGCTGAGCAATATATACATAACCAGCGCGAATGAGCGGTTGCATATAACGATAAAAGAAAGTCAATAGTAGAGTGCGGATATGACTCCCATCCACATCGGCATCGGTCATGATAACAATTTTATGATATCTTGCTTTGCCAATATCGAAATCATCGGAAATTCCGGTACCAATAGCTGTAATAATGGTTCGAATCTCTTCCTGACCCAATACTTTTTCTAATCGAGCTTTCTCCACATTTAGAATTTTACCTCGTAACGGCAAAATGGCTTGAAAATGACGATTTCGTCCCATTTTGGCAGACCCACCAGCGGAATCTCCTTCCACCATGTAAAGCTCACTGACAGCGGGATCTTTTGTTGTACAATCTGCCAATTTACCAGGAAGAGCAGAAACTTCCAAAGCATTTTTACGACGGGTTAATTCCCTAGCTTTTCGAGCAGCGTCTCGAGCTCGAGCGGATATAATGGCTTTTTCAATGATTTTCTTACCAATGGACGGATTTTCTTCAAAAAATGCGCCAATCGTATCGGTTGTCACACTTTCTAAAATACCGCGAATTTCGCTATTGCCCAATTTCGTTTTTGTTTGTCCTTCAAACTGAGGATCATTGAGACGCACAGAAACAATAGCGGTGATTCCTTCGCGTACATCATCGCCACTTAAGTTATTTTCATTTTCCTTGATTTGATTGTAACGTCTAGCATAATCATTGACGATACGAGTCATTGCATTTTTAAAACCCAATTCATGGGTTCCGCCCTCTTGTGTATGAATATTATTTGCATACGTTAAGAGAGTTTCATTGTAAGAGTCGGAATATTGAAAAGCAATCTCTACTTCAACATCGTCTTTGGTCTTTTCAGCATAAAATGCCGCATGAATTGGATCTTTGCTTGAATTGATTTCTTCTACAAATTCCTTAATACCGCCTTCGAATTGAAACACTTCTGTTCGTTTTGTTTTTACACGTTCATCATTGAATTCAATGTATAAACCCTTATTTAAATAAGCCAATTCTTTCAAGCGTTCTGCAACCACTTCATCGTTGAATTCAATGGTTTCTGTAAAGATTTGTGGATCCGGTTGAAAACTAACTAAGGTTCCCCGTTTATCACTATTACCTATCACAGATAATTTTTCAACCGGTATCCCTTTCTCAAAACGCATACGATATTCTTTTCCATCTATCCAAACCGTAACGCATAACCAAGAGGACAAGGCATTGACAACAGATGCACCTACACCATGAAGTCCACCGGCTACTTTGTAACCACCATTTCCAAATTTTCCTCCTGCATGCAACACAGTAAAAATAACTTCAACCGCTGGAATTCCCAATTTGGGATGGTTCCCCACCGGCATTCCTCTTCCATTATCTTCCACAGAAACCGAATTATCAGCATGAATGGTAACAATAATGCGTGTACATGCTCCAATGAGGGCTTCATCGACAGAGTTATCGACAATTTCCTGAATGAGATGATGTAGACCTCTCGGTCCGGTAGTTCCAATGTACATTCCGGGGCGTTTTCGTACCGGATCTAACCCCTCCAGTACTTCTATTTTACTAGCATCATATGTTTCGGTTACAACATGATTGTTCTGATTTGCCATGAAATCACCCTTTTCCTTACTACTTTAACTAATATATTATAACAAAAAATAGGGTATTGTGCAAGGGTCATCCCTTGCTTAGGTTCGCTTATATAAAATAAGGTACAAGTACAAGAACGATAGTACTTTAATAGCACTAGACGCAGTAGAGTATGTGGATAGTGTGGATAAAAAAATCTCTACATATATATATGAGTTTTTTTACCTGTGGATGAAATTGTGATACCTACGAAAAAACGGTGGATAACTTTTAAATCCCTGTGTTCTGTTTTGGATAACTAGTACAATGAACAAGTTATCCACATAGCTGTCCACAGAAATTGTGCATAAGTTGTTCCTTGCAATAAGAAAGCTCCGCAATAACGGAGCTTTCTTTATTCATGAAGTAACTCGTTGATGTCTCCACAGCGTTTGTATAAAGTCGTACTGGCTATGACTGAGGGGACCAAGCAGGTGCGGGTTAAAACACAGGATTTTATTTTTGTTTTTCCGATTTTTTGCGGTAGAGTGGAAAACAGTGGAGACCGACAGGTTGACAAATCAAAGATCCCGATGATTTCGCGAATCTCAGAATTGCTGTTTTGTCCAAGGTGTAAATACATGATTATACCTAACTTTCAATTAGTTTTCTTTCGTCTGTATTCGCCCTTCTTGTATGCGAATCACTTTACCATGTAACCCGCTTAATACGGGTGGCATCGCTGTAGAACTGATAAAAGTTTGTCCCATGCTTTTCAAGGCTTGAATCAAATGATGTTGTCGTTCGGCATCCAGTTCAGAGAGAACATCATCCAAAATGATAATCGGTTTTTCTCCGGTGGTTGTTTCCATAAGCTGAGCTTCGGCTAATTTTAAAGAGAGTACGACACTTCTCTGTTGCCCTTGTGAACCATATTGTCTTAAGGTTTTCTCGTTCAGATAAACAATAAAATCATCGCGATGTGGACCTATGAGACTGGTTCGGCGTAACAGCTCTTCTTTGGTTTTCTCGCACATTTGCTGATATAATTGATTTGCTAACTTTGAATGTTCGATATTGTTGTCCACGGCTCCCTGATAGGAGAATCGAAGTAGCTCTGTAGAATGTAAAATTGATTGATGAACGGCAGCATGTTTTTCTAACTGCTGTAAAATCTGTTTTCGCTTCTGTATTATTGAACTACCATGTTCGGATAATTGCTGGTTATAGATGTCCAATAAAGTGGCTTCTGGGCGTTCTTGTTTGAGAAAAGCATTCTTTTGGTGTAAAACTAGAAAATATTGCCCAAGATGATGCAAATAGGAAGGAGATATTTGTGAGATGGCAATATCGAGAAAACGCCTGCGGATGGAAGGATCCCCTTTGACCAGTTCTAAATGTTCCGGAGCAAAAAACACTACGTTTAGCTGTCCCAGCAAAGAGGCCATTTTGGGTTGAAGAATTCCGTTGATACGAACGATTTTTTTGCCTTGTCGATTGACATGAAGTTCCAACAAATCGTTCGTCGCCTTCTTTTGTACAAGACCTTTGATATGATAACCCTCTTCTTGCCATAGAATCATCTCTTGATCACGGGAAGTGCGATGAGAACGTCCGGTTGCCAGCAAATGACAAGCTTCCAGCAGATTTGTTTTCCCTTGCGCATTCGAGCCAATCAGTAGGTTTACGCCAGGATCGAAATCTACTTCTAGGGTTAGATAATTGCGAAACGTCACAAGGGACAAATGCTTCAGCTTCATTTTTTTGAGACCGGTATCATTTTCCAAGTGCCAATGGTAGATAATTGAACAATATCATCCGCCCGAAGCTTTCGACCCCGTCGATTTTCCGGTTCTCCGTTGACGAAAACATCTTCTTCTGCTAAAAATTGCTTTACCTGGCCACCACTTTCCAAAATATTCAATACTTTGATCATTTGGCCCAAAGTAATATATTCACCATGAAATTGAAATTCTTGTTGCATAGAGTTCTCCTTTACTGTGATAAACGGATGGGGGATAAGAAACCGGTAAATTTGTCGTCGCCTACACCATAAAGGATACCGGCTGCCAGACTGCCTGCTAATTCGAAACGAACCATTTCACATTCTAGATTTCTTAGAATATCGAGTAAGAACCGACCATTAAAGCCAATAGTAAGATCTTCTCCGGTTTTTTCAACAGGAATTTCTTCCAATAATTGTCCCAGTTCCGGAGAATTCGCAGAGATAATGAGGAGTTGGTTTTCAAATTGCATGCGCACAATGTTGGATCCGCGATTGTCATCCCGAGTAATCAACAAACTACGTTCAATGCTGTCAATCAGGTTTTTGCGAACGACGAGAATATGACTATTTGGCACTTTGCGCATGAGGTCTTTCGCACTTTTGAAGGGATATTGTCCATCGATTAATCGAGTTTGTAAAGTGATTCGATCGAGTTGTACGCTCATGTGATTTTGAGTAAAGCGCAAGGTAATTGGAGTATCCACCGAATCCAACAACTTCTCTAACTCTCGAATACAAGGATTTGGAATAATGCATTCAAAATCCTCATCGGCGGCCGACACTTCTAGCACATATTCTGCTAGTCGAAATCCATCCATTGCCAAAACACGGTGACCGTCTCCACCGAGTTTCAGTAACATACCAGTCATGACCGGTCTTGCTTCATCTTGAGATATGGCATAACTGACTTTACCAATGGCTTGTTTCAGTATGTTTTGTGGAACAGACCAACTTCTCTCGGTGGGCATCGCTTGCGGTAAGGGAAAATCCATTGGATCCATGCCACGCAATTCCAGTTTGATTTGATTTCCGGTTAGTTTAACGGAATACGAGTCGGGGCTCATGTTCATGGCGATGAGCCCTTCCGGCAAACGACGGATTAAATCGGCTAAAAAGCGAGCCGGTAAAACGATTTGACCATGCTCTTCCACTTCTGCTCGAACTTTAACTTGTAGTGAGAGCTCTAAATTGGTCCCAGTGATTTCCACTGTTTG
>CALCNS010000081.1 GCA_937897315.1 uncultured Bacillota bacterium | reverse complement strand
CTGAGTGTTGGCTCCATTGAAGGAGCTCTGAGAAAACTGGTGTCTACTGGTGAACTGAAGCGTGAGGGTGTAGGAAAATCGACGAATTTTTTCGATTGAATATTCCGGAGGCAATTACCCACCGGTCCGGTGTTTGGTTCCAATCGTTCCGGAGTTCCGTTCCATTGAATCCGGACTCATGTTCCAGTGATTCCGGGAACGTTCCAGAAGCCAAAACGTATTAAGGAAACGAACTCTCCCTGTATAATGAGATTGCACGTAGAACACGTGTAATACATTACGAGGAGGGTCACAGGAATGACCAACTACAAAGAGATCCTGAGATTAAATCAACTGGGTCTCAATCAAATCGCTATTGCACAAAGTTGCCAATGCTCAAGGAAAACGGTGCGAGATGTTTTAAATCGCGCCAAAAACCGCAACACCACATGGCCACTAACAGAAACAACGGAATCGAAGCTACCCTACTGCATTTGTCCCGTCGACCGGGAGAACAAACCGAAGTAGATTGGGCCGGTAAAACATTGACTCTTTCGGACAGCGAAACCGGAGAAAACAGTTTTGCCTATTTGTTTGTTGGAGTCTTGGCATACAATCAATATACATACGCAGAAGCTTTCTTAAATATGGGACAGGAGAATTGGATTAGCGCTCATGTGAATATGTTTCAACACTTTCAGTGTGTAACGAGGATATTGGTGTGTGACAATCTCAAGACCGGCGTTATTCAAGCAGATAAATATTCAACCAAACTAAACAAAACCTATCAGGAGTTAGCAGAGCATTATAATACAGCAATCCTGCCTGCGAGAATTTCTGCTCCCAAAGATAAACCAAATGCAGAAGGTGCAGTGGGATTAGCTACTCGTTGGATTACTGCTACAGTGCGAAATAAGAAGTTTTTCACTTTGCAAGATCTGAATCAGGAGCTACGCTTCCGGCTGAAAGAAATTAACAGCCGTCCCTTTCAAAAAAGGGAGGGTAGCCGGTTACAGGTGTTCTTGCATGAAGAAAAGCCATTCCTCACACCCTTGCCGTCTACCCCATATGAACTTGCCCAATGGAAAGAAGCCATTGTGCCGTTCAATTATCACATTTCTCACGACAAGATGCAATACTCTGTTCCTCATGAATACATTCGTCAAACGGTAGAAGTTAAAATCACGAAGCATACCCTAGAAATCTTTTACGAAAACCTGCGTCTTTGTTCTCACGCAAGACTTTACGGACATTCGGGTCAATACAGCACGACACCGGCACATATGCCGGAGGATCACCAAAGTTATCTGCAATGGGATGCTAACCGTTTCACAGAGTGGGCTAAAAAGATTGGACCGCATACTGAAACCACCGTGAAATCGATTCTTGCTTCCTACAAAATTGAGCAGCAAGGCTACCGGAGTTGCATGGGATTACTGAAGTTTGCAGATAAGTATTCTATTGAAAGATTAGAAAACGCTTGTCGGCGTGCATTGTGCTACACTCCTAATCCAAGTTACAAAAGCATTAAGAATATCCTTGTGACAGGTCAGGATAAGCTAGAACCCGATTCCATTGTAGAAAAAGCACCAAGTTCAGAGAGTAATCAGTATGGTTATTCTCGCGGTGCAATTTACTACAAAGGAGGGAAAGAGCATGAGTAGACAAGCGACCATTGACAAACTGAGAGAAATGCGGTTACCAAAAATGGCAGAAGCGTTCCTCGTCCAATGCGAAGATCCTAAAATGAACGAGATTCCTTTTGAGGATCGTTTGGGTTTCTTAGTGGATACAGAATTTTCTAGCCGACGCAACAACCGAAAAAGTAGACTCATTCACCTAGCCAACTTCGACCAACCACAAGCCTCGATCCATGATGTAAATTATACCGCTGGAAAAAAGTTGGATCGCAATGACATAGAAAGCTTAGCACAGTGCAATTACATCACCGAATACCGAAATATTATTATTCTTGGCTCAACCGGTTCAGGAAAGTCCTATTTGGCGTGTGCTTTTGGTATGGAGGCTTGTAAAAGAGATTGCAAGGTTAAATACATTCGCTTACCGGAGTTACTTATTGAAATGGCAATGGCCAAAGGCGACGGTACCTTTACTAAGCTTCTGAAGCAATACAAAAAATACCAACTACTCATCATTGACGAGTGGCTTCTAATATCCTTAAAGGAAACAGAAGCAAGAGACCTTCTAGAAATCATTCATGCCAGAACATAGAAATCATCTACGATTTTCTGTTCTCAGTTCAACACGCAAGGTTGGCATACGAAGTTCCCTGAAGCTCCAATTGCAGAGGCTATTCTCGACCGTATCATTTACAATTCTCATATCATTGAAATTCTCTACATTGACAAAGAACATGATCGTTCCATGAGAGAATACTATAGTTTCAAAAACTCCAACAAGAGCTAAAGCTCATTTGTTTTCTAAGAGCTTTCAGCTCATTGTACCTTAATGATCCCATACCGGAATCGATGGAACCTTTGTCCGGACCGCCTGGAACGTCGGTCCGGACAGGGTGGATATTTTCAACGGAATATTCA
>CALCNS010000080.1 GCA_937897315.1 uncultured Bacillota bacterium | reverse complement strand
CGAGATTCCGAAACGTGACTGGAGTTCAGACGTGTGCTCTTCCGATCTTCTGCGGAAGGCATATACATTACCTATGGCATCACGATTCGTAAACTCACAATATTTCGCAAGAAGGGGTTCTATAAAGTCTGCCATAGGTGTTTCTTCCTTAGGTGGTGCATAGATATCAACTAATTCGATTAAGCGATCTAAGTTGAACGCAGCAAAATCGAAGGTCTTCTCTCTTTTTATCACTTTCATGCCATCACCTGCATCTAACAATTTCTCTCTACATCATACACTTTTTTTAGATAATGGGCAAGTTATTTTTGCTTGAGTCCATTCTAACTGTTCGAACAAAAAGGAGACTGTTATGTCAAACAACAAAATTCAAAATACCTTACAGGACTGGTCAGAAAATTTTTCTCTTCAGAACGGTAGGCCCCCTCGAATGTGCTTTCTTACCTTTGGCTGCCAAATGAGTTTTAATGATGCGGAGCTGGTAGCGGGATTACTAGATCGGGTGGGCTTTGTGAAACATGAGGTACCAGAGGAATCCGATATTGTTATCTTAAACACGTGCAGTGTCCGTGAAAGCGCGGAGAATCGAGTTCTAGGACATTTGGGACGGCTGAAGTTCATCAAAGAACAACATCCAAATCTGATTGTTGCTTTGGGAGGTTGCATGGTGCAAAGACCTGAAGTGGTGGAGAAATTGAACCGCAGTTATAGACACATCGATATTTTATTTGGTACCCACCATATAGATGAATTTCCAGAATTATTGTTGAAAATATTGGAACATAAAGGAAAAGTGATTCAGATCACGGAAACCAATGATGTACCTCAGGAAGGGTTACCCAAATTGCGGTTGTCCCCTTCGGTTGCCTCGGTTAGCATCACATTTGGCTGTGATAATTTCTGCACGTATTGCATCGTTCCTTATGTGCGGGGACGAGAGAGAAGTAGAAATCCGAAAGATATTGTTATAGAGATTCAAGGTTTGGTTGCAGAAGGATGCAAGGAGATTACTCTACTGGGGCAGAATGTCAACTCCTATGGGAAAGGGCTGACACCTCAGGTCGATTTTTCCGATCTGCTACAACAGGTTAATGCAGTAGAAGGAATTCAAAGAATCCGCTTTATGTCTTCTCATCCGCGTGATGTTAGTGAAAAATTAATCCGGACGTTTGCTACCTGTGAGCATGTCTGCCCACATTTTCATTTACCTATGCAATCGGGGAGTAGTCGAATTTTACAGTTAATGAATCGCGGATATACAAAGGAGCAATATGTAGCACTGGCAGAAAGCATTCGCTACGCGGTTCCGAAAGTAGCCTTCACAACAGATATTATCGTTGGTTTTCCCGGAGAAACCGAACAGGATTTTGAAGACACGTTGGATGTCGTTCGGGCTGTTCGCTTCGATAGCGCTTATACGTTTATCTATAGTCAGCGTAGTGGTACCCCAGCAGCGGATATGGCGGAACAAGTACCTTATGCAGTGAAGCAAGAACGTATACAACGGTTGATGGATCTCCAAGCAGAAATATCTTTACAACTGAATCAAGGATATGAAGGCCAGACGGTAGAAATTCTGGTAGAAAGTGTCAGCAAGCAAGATTCAGGCATGCTAACCGGGCGTACAGGTGGAAATAAACTAGTACATTTTGCTGCGGACCCACAATGGATTGGTAAACTGGTTCGTGTCCGTATTGAAAAGGCCAGTAGCTGGCATTTGACGGGTGTTTTGGAATAAACTTGGTTGGAGGGATTTCGATGAACAAGTCGTTTACGCCGATGATGCAGCAGTATCTGCAAATGAAGGAAGTGAATCCGGATGCCGTCCTCTTCTTTCGGCTCGGTGATTTTTATGAAATGTTTTTTGAAGATGCCATCGAGATCTCAAAAGTACTGGATATCACTTTGACTGGGCGAGATGCAGGGCAGGAAGAAAGGGTCCCCATGTGTGGAGTGCCTTATCATGCTGCTGAAGCATATATCAGCAAACTGGTAGCAAAAGGGTATCGAGTGGCTATTTGTGAACAGGTCGAGGACCCAAAAGAAGCCAAAGGTTTGGTGAGAAGAGACATTGTTCGAATTGTAACTCCCGGTACGGCCAACTTAAGTCCTTTGTTAGAGGAAAAAAGGAACAATTACCTTGTATGTATTGATTGGCAAGATCTTTCCTTTTCACTTGCAGCGATGGATGTTTCGACAGGAGCCTTCTCCTGTACTACTTATCAGGGTGAAGATGCAGGTAGACAAGCGAAAAACGAACTCACACGTCTGAATCCCAGTGAGGTAATCCCATGGCACGATCGCGAGCTGGATGAACTGATCCTGCTTTGCGAATCCTTGAATATTCACCTAACCCAACTTCAAAGCGAAGTGAAAAAAGTCATAAAAGAAACCATTCAGCGGGATGAGGAGTTTTTTCATACCATTCCTGTTGAAGTGAGACAGGGAAGCTTACCTGAAGTTTGTCAAGCTCTTCGTTGGTATGTAGAGAACACGACGAAACTTCAGAGCATTCGTTGGATGTCACCTGAGTTTTATCAGCTGGATTGGCACATGGTCCTAGATACCTCAACTAGACGGAGCTTGGAATTGACACAAACCATGCGTGATAATCAGTATCAAGGTTCTTTGTTATGGGTTATGGATCGAACCAAAACGTCATCCGGTGGGAGGTTGTTACATCAGTGGGTCTTGCAACCACTAACTCATCGTGCCCAAATCGAGCACCGCTTAACTGCAGTGCAAGAATTTGTAGAACAACCTGATATGAGAGAGGCCTTACAAGAGCAATTATCCAAAGTTTCGGATTTAGAACGATTGTTAAGCCGCATTAGTTTCGGTTCCGCCAATGCCAGGGATTTATCGGCGTTGAATAAGACAGTATCGTTGATTCCAAGTATCAAAGGGATTTTGGCATCCGCTCAATCATCATTAGTACAAACTCAACTGTCATCGATGCCAGACTTGCTCAAAATACAGGAAAGGATATCTTTAGCGATAGTGGATGAACCTCCTGTTTCTGTTAGAGAAGGTGGAATGATCCGATTGGGGTATCACCCGGAAGTGGACCGATTATCGAAAGCAGCATCGGAGGGTAAAGATTGGGTCCTGGCATTGGAAAAAGAGGAGAGAGATCGAACTGGAATACGAACTCTAAAAGTGGGATATAATCGCGTATTCGGCTACTATATCGAGGTGAGCAAAGCTCAGGTAGTGAATGTGCCAGACTCGTATATTCGCAAGCAGACTTTGACCAATGGTGAACGGTACATCACACAACGCTTGAAAGAATTAGAAGAGACGATATTAGGTGCGGAAACGAAGCTCGTTGAGTTGGAATATGACTTGTTTATGGAGTTGCGCGATTGGGTTGCGAGTTTTCGGGAGGATATCCTCAAAGTTGCTGCGAATCTTTCGGTGCTGGACTGTCTTGCTTCCTTAGCAGAAATTGCTACCCGATATCGATATTGCCGACCTTCCATTCAACAAGGAGGGGTAATTCGAATCAGAGAGGGCCGTCACCCCGTGGTAGAAAGAACTCTAAAGAACCACCCGTATATTCCTAACGACCTAAATATCGATCGGGAGCAGCAGCGCATCCTAATCATTACAGGACCGAATATGGCTGGTAAAAGTACTTATTTAAGAATGTCTGCACTAATCGTGCTGATGGCCCAGATGGGATCCTATGTTCCTGCAGAGTCTGCTGAAATAGGGATTGTCGATCGAATCTTTACCCGCGTAGGCACTGGAGACGATTTAGCCGGTGGTCAATCTACTTTCATGGTTGAAATGACGGAGCTTAGTCAAATTTTAGCTTCTGCGACACAAAATAGCTTATTGATTTTGGACGAAATTGGTCGTGGAACGAGCACCTTCGATGGTATGAGTATTGCGCGAGCGGCTCTTGAGCATATCCAAAACCCAAAGATACTGGGAGCAAGGACATTATTTGCAACTCACTATCATGAACTAACCGATTTAGAGCAATTACTGGAGGGAGTACGAAATTATTCGGTCGCGGTTCGGGGGAAAGACGAGAATATTGTTTTCTTACATCGAATCGTACCGGGTGGGATGGATAAAAGTTATGGTATAGAAGTTGCACGTTTAGCAGGATTGCCGCGTCCTTTAATAAGGAGAGCTCGTGAAATACTAAAGCAATTGGAGTCTCAGGAACAGGCTATGCTCAAACAAGAACACAAAGGGAAAGGGAGTCCTCCGAATCTAGAGGAACAATTGCCCTTATACGCTTCGGAGGAACACCCCATATTAAAAGAATTGAAATCTGCAGATGTGATGTCGATGTCGCCCATAGAGGCTTTAAACTTCATGCATCAATTACAAGTGAAGTTAAGAAAGGAGTAGAGGATACTATGGAACAGCGAATTCAAGTTCTTCCGGTGGATGTTGCCAACAAAATTGCTGCGGGCGAAGTGGTGGAAAGGCCGGCATCTGTAGTCAAAGAACTTGTGGAGAATGCAATCGATGCCGGTGCAACCTCTATTCAAATAGAAATCGACCAAGGTGGATTAGAAAGAATTCTGGTGATAGACAACGGTTCGGGTATGAGTGCTTTGGATGCTCCCCGTGCCTTAGAAAGACATGCGACCAGTAAAATTCGTGATGAGGCAGATCTCTTTTCTATTGCCACACTAGGGTTTAGAGGGGAGGCTTTGCCCAGCATTGCCTCGGTTTCTAAATTCCGTTTACTCACAAGAAGAGAAGAAGATTTGGCCGGTACGCTGGTGAAGGTAGAAAATGGGTTAACAACAGTGGAAGAATCTGCAGCTCCAAAAGGAACTAGGATCACGGTGGAGAACTTGTTTTACAATACTCCGGCGCGTTTGAAATTCATGAAGTCCACGGTCACCGAGGGGAGTCATGTTTTACAAGTGTGTATGCATTTAGCTCTGACTCGACCGGAAATCTCATTTCAATGTACTAGGGACGATAAATTGGTTTTAGACACCTCTGGTGATGCGAACCTTTTATCGGTTATCCATAGTCTCTATGGCAGAGCCATGAAGGAGCAGCTGTTGCCGGTTCAATATGCCGATGGAGAATACAACGTAACTGGTTGGGTTGGCAAAGCAACATTTTCTAGGCCAAGTCGCCGTGACAGCCATTTCATCATCAATGGACGTTATGCAACCGCAACATCTATCCAGCATGCGGTAGAAGAAGCATATCGGCAGCGTATGGAACCAAGGAAGTATCCATTTTTCGTTTTATCGTTGCAGGTGCCATTACCTCTCATCGATGTGAATGTGCATCCCGCGAAAACAGAGGTTCGTTTTCAGGAAGATCGAAGAGTGTATGCATTGGTTCAAAAGGCTGTCACGCAAGCCTTAAATCCTGTGATTTCGGAGGATGTTGCATTAAAAGCCCCGCCAAAGATAGAATGGTCCGTCCAGACCAACCCTTGGAAGTATCAGGTGGTTCAAGAAACCTTTTATCACGATGCACGTCCAATAAAAAATGATCCTGAACCTGAGACGCCACCTCAGCCAATCCCCTCAAAGTTTCCAGATAGCGCTTTCTATGTATCGACTTCGGAACCCAATCAATTTCCCCCATTGCGACCCGTCAGCCAGCTTGCTGGCACGTATATTCTTGCACAAAGCTCGGATTCACTTTGGATTTTTGACCAACATGCTATGGCCGAGCGGATCCTTTTTCATCAGTTGAAGAGACAATTCAATCAGGGTCAAATCCAAAGGCAAATGTTGCTAGAACCCACTACTCTACATTATGGTGTAGCGGAATACGATCGGATTTTGCAACGAATCCCTGATTTTTCTGCTCTTGGTTTTCTCATAGAAGACTTTGGAAATCAGACTTTACTGGTACGTGAAATACCACAGGTACTGGTATCCATGCAAGATCAGGAACATTATCGCCGTTTATTTTTAGAGCTTGCACAAACAGAACGGGTTCCTCAACAATCGGATCTGTTATTAAAGAGGTTGGTAACCTTGTCCTGTAAAGGCTCGGTCAAGGCGAATTCCTGGTTACCTCAGCAACAGATGATGGACTTGATAGACCAACTGGGTCGATGTGAAGATGCCTCTACATGTCCACATGGTCGACCAACGTACTATAAGATTGGGTTAGGTGATTTAGATCGTTACTTTAATAGGGTGACACCGTGAAGCAACCATGGGTGGTACCTGCGGTAGATAAGCCAGACTATGTAGAGTATGCGAACCTTGTTGCCAATAAATACGGATTGCGGTTCCGCATGCGGTATGGAAGAACGATTCATCAACTGCTACAAGAACTTGAGTCTCCCTTGCTGGTTGCAAACCAACAAGGATGTTATTATCGTAGCGAGCATAGTATTCTTCGATATCATATGGGATTAGCTCCTTTGAGACTGCTCCAATTACAAAGGGGAAAACACGATTATTTATTGGACGCCTTATCCTTAATAGGGCACGAAACGGTTTTAGACGCAACTTTTGGATTCGGTGCGGATTCTTATGTCATAGCCTCTGCATTGCAAGATACACATGCAAGAATCATAGGTCTGGAATCTTCTGCTCCAATTTACTATTTGGCCTCTGAAGGGTTGCTGCATTATATTGACGAAACTGGCTTTTTGACCAAAGAACTTCGTCAAAAGATTGATTTATTTCATATGGATCATGGTGCTTATCTAGAACAAGCTGACACAGGCAGCGTAGATATTGTATACTTTGACCCTATGTTCATACGCCCTGTTGAAGGAAGTGTTCATATGGAAGGGATACGCAATTATGGAAATAAGTCATTGCTACATCCTGATGTGGTCGCCATGGCGAAGAAGGTTGCTAAGAAACGGATTGTCATCAAAGAGCGAAGGCAATCAGATTTTTGGTTGAAACATCCTGCAGACGAATATGTAGGAGGAAAGTATAGCAATATTGTTTATGGGGTGATATATTGTGAATCCTAAACAGTTGCAACCGGTTTTATGTATTTTGGGACCAACCGGGGTGGGCAAGACTGCACTTTCTATACAGATTGCCAAGGCATTGACAGGGGAAATCGTTTCAGCAGATTCCATGCAGATCTATAAGGGGATGGACATCGGAACAGCAAAAGTCAGTAAAGAAGAACAATTGATCATACCTCATCATTGCATCGACTTAGTAACAATCCATGAACCCTACTCGGTTGCCCGATATCAAGAAGATGCCAGAAGAGCCATATCGGAGATCCATCATCGGGGTCACCTTCCCGTTGTCGTTGGAGGAACAGGCTTATATATTCAAGCTGCATTAGAACCTTACGATTTTCACTCTGCCAATCGAGACGATACTTTGAGAAACCAACTTTTGAAGCAATATGAAGTGATTGGGGCGAATGCCATGTGGCATAAGCTTCTAGAAGTTGACAAAGACTCCGCTCATAAATTGCATCCAAACGATGCTCGACGAGTGATAAGAGCTCTTGAAGCCTATCAACAATCGGGAATCCCACTGTCCCAAGCGGAAAAGCGTACGAAAGAAGCTTCACCGTTGTACCGCGTCACATATATCGGATTCCTTCGAGATCGAGAAGAGATGTATGAGCGTATAGATAGGCGGGTTGATGAGATGATTCGCGAGGGACTATTGCAGGAAGTTCATCAATTGATAGAGGATGGTTTACTAGAAGATAGTACACCAGGTCAAGCATTAGGATATAAAGAGTTTTTTCCGTATTTTCGCTTGGAAAGGAGTTTGGAAGAAACAGTAGAACAACTGAAAAGAGATACAAGACGATACGCGAAAAGGCAGTTGACATGGTTTCGACGCATGAGGGACATCTATTGGATTCATCCCGACGAGTATCTTCGCAGGGAAAAGTTTGAAGATTTGATGGAACGGATAAAACCGTTGATATCATAAGGAAAGAGGGGAAGAAATGACAAAAGGAATAAACTTACAGGATGCATTTCTAAATGTGGTTAGAAAAGAAAACATGGGTGTTGCCATATACTTGGTCAATGGCTTTCAGATTCGCGGCTTAGTCCGTGGATTTGATAACTTTACGGTCATTATTGAAGCGGAAGGGAAACAGCAGTTGGTTTATAAACATGCCATATCGACCATTGCCCCCTTACAACCGTTGCAGTTCTATCAAGCAGCGGATAAAGAAGAATAAAAAAATGCCGTCCGCTCCTTTATGGAAGAGGACGGCGTTCAACTTTTCTTATACCCTTTTTAA
>CALCNS010000079.1 GCA_937897315.1 uncultured Bacillota bacterium | reverse complement strand
AGTTAGAAAAACACATTTCCCATTCTCCATTTGTGCAATTTGGCAGAGCTTTTCGGCACTTTTCTCTACAATTGAGTGATTATATTTATAGCCCACATGTGAGATTTCATCGAGCTGCTGCTGCATCGCTTTGTTTACGTCAGAATCACAATGACCTAAAGGTAAAGCCCAAACTCCAGCTTCAAAATCTAAATATTTCTTTCCTTGTGCATCGGTAACATAACAACCTTTACCTTCAATGACGTTTTCATGAAAAAGTGGGTATCCAGTGCTATTGAATAAGTAACTCGTAAGAAACAACCTCTCTTTGTTTATAATTGGACAGCAAAGCGGCAGAGCGAATCCCCCTTTAAGGCTGAAGCTATCACCCTAGCTGGATGGTCCTTTCCTAAGATGACATCAAAGGGAAACTTTTCAAAACCGGCACTGCAATGACACCATTTTTCCGGTATGTGAGGTTCTCCTTTTAAAATCGCCTCTCGGACAAATGGACAATGGCATGCATAAAAGCGTATCAATTTTGGGTCTGTCAGCTGCAAATATGTTGCCGGATCATATGGGATCTTCGTGATATAGAGGGTATCTCCATCACGCACGGCCGATAAAATTTCCTGATTCGCAGCGACGAAATCCACCACTTCTTGGGTTATTGTTTGTTCATACCAAACGGTTCCACTATCACAGTGCTCTTGAAGTTCGGCAACTTTTCGTTTGTGAAAATCGACCAAAAAATCGTCTAAAGAACCCATTTTTTCATATCGTTCTTTATCCTTCAAGAAGGCTTCACGAGGTATCCCATGATTGTTCCCTGCCATAATACAGCTTATTTGCTCTGAAGGAACTAATTTCATTAATTCAGACATAAATTTCGCAGTGAATTCCGGTTGCTCCTCTGGGTCTGTACCTAAGGGAAGCACTCCAATTCTGTCTTTTAGAACATCGGCTACCTCTCGTCCCTGTGAGTTCGCTACTCGTTCAGTGATATTCTCAATGACACCTCTGCCTCCTACTAGGGAAGTAAAATAAACATAGATTTCGTTGCGGCCAATGAGAAGAAAATACCGGGCTAGGGCAACAATTGTTCCAAGGTCATTCTCCCCTTGATTGATAAGCTTTTTCATATAATTTCTGATAAAGCCCACAGTTACCGTCTCAAAAGATAGCGTGGCCTCTTGCATTGCTGCTTCAAACATGATACAAGCTTGAATGGCAGCATCAATGGAAGCAGTCGGAACTCCTCTTTTTTGATAAAGCTCTTTCAGTATGGATTCGTTCATTGAAAATCACCTCTCTACCCTCTCTCAATATATGTAAATTATTACCAGCATCATTATAGGTCTCAAAACACATCTTGTCAAATGACAAAAAAACAGCAGTTCTTATCGGAACTGCTGTCACTGTATTAGTTATTGCAAGCTAAGGGATTCACATCTCCTTCGTCTGCTGGTTCTTTCCCACCGTGCCAAAGATTTTTCTCTAAGCGCCAGACGAATCCCAGTGTTCGACCTCCCCAATCGGAGAACATCGATAACCAAATACCAACAACACCTAATCCCATGCGAACACCGAGAACATAGGAACCGAGCAATCGCAGGCTAAATAAGCTGATAATCGAGATGATCATGGTATTTTTGGCATCTCCGGTGGCTCTCAAAGAACCGGGCAAAACAAAAGCGGTTGGATACAACAGCGGATGCATGATCACACTAATGGTGAGAATGAGCTTGGCTGCTTGTGCAGCAGCTGGTGATGGCCCATAACTGGCAATCATTGGATCAATAAACAACATAAAAGGAATACCGGCAAGTACTTGAATCGCTGAAGAATACAAACAAATCTTCCTCATATATCCCTTTGCCTGTTTATACATACGCGCACCATAGGATTGTCCCACCACAGTCACACCTACAATAGAGAACGCATTTGCCCCTAAGTTAATAAAGCCACTTAGCGAACTAACAATGGCATTGGCTTGTAGAGCTGCGGTCCCCATACCAGACATGAAAACCGATACAACAACCTTTGCACCCTGAAAGATCAAAGAGTCTATTCCTTGCGGAACACCCACTTTTAAAATGGGTCGAATGACATCCATATCGAGTCTCAGTTTTATCTTTGGCAACACCAGCTCACCAAATTTTCTATGACTCACCATGTAGAACATAAACAAAGCAGCGCCGATACGAGCAGCCAACATGGCAATGGCAACGGCATAAACACCCAATTGGAATCCATAAATCAACGTTGCCGCAATGGCGATATTGATAATGTTAGAAATAAAGGCCCCTACCATGGGTGTTTTGGAATCTCCGGAGGCCCTGGTGACACCAGCTGAAACGGAGAACAACCCCAAAAATAAATAGCTGATACCGGAAAAGCGTAGGTATATCGCTCCAGAGCTCAGTACATTATCGGCGGAGCGCCCATAAAGACCCCGTAAGATGGGGTCTGCAAACAAGAATGCAAATACACCAACCACGACAGCCATGCCGACAACCAACACAATCGCTTGGGCAGCGGTCTCTCCAGCTTCCTTATTTCTTCTAGCTCCAATGCGCTGTGCTACCACGACAGTAGCTCCAGAAGCCATGGCATTAAAAAAGATGATAATCATGTTATTAATCGTATCCACCAAATTCACGCCGGCAACCGCATAATCGCCAACATTGGATACTAATATGGTGGATACTGCTCCGACCAAAATGGTTAAACCTTGCTCAATCATAATTGGCCAAAACAGCTGCAATAACCGCTTATTTTCTTGCCAAAAGTTGGGTTTTGGGTTCACCGCGACCGACTCCCCTTTGCTTATTCCTTCTGTAATGTAAATATTTCATTAGGATAGCACTCTTTGCTTCAGGAAGCAAGTATCATCGTGCAAGGAATTACTTCGCTTTCTGAATTTTACGGTTATTCATCAACAAGAGACGGGTACAACCTCATCTTCGGGAACTCTCCCCCCGTGCCAACGATTGGCTTCCAATCTCCAATAGAATCCCAACCCTCTCCCGAGCCAGTCTGCTAACATACCCATCCAAATGCCAAACACACCCCAACCCAAATATAAAGCAAAATACCAACCTAAGAATAAACGTAATGCAAACAAACTAATTACCGATATGACCATCGTGTTTTTAGCATCCCCAGTCGCCCTAGATCGGAAGAGCACACGTCTGAACTCCAGTCACGTTTCGGAATCT
>CALCNS010000078.1 GCA_937897315.1 uncultured Bacillota bacterium | reverse complement strand
CATCCGGGTACTCTTTCACAATCCCATCCGGATAATCTGGATCTTGGTAGAGAACCGTTCGCCCTTTCTCAAAGAGATGTTTCATCTTGGCGTAACCCCCTATGCTATCGGTATCATACATTCGAAGGGTCCTTTCAACATGATGTATGTTTCAAGGATTAGTGAACGGTCGACACATCGCGCGTTGCAAAGCGCGCATCAAGCCATCTTTCCCATTTCGATGCAGCTTTTATAAGCTTTTCACGGTAGATTGAGTTGAACCTGGGTGTTCGAGAATGGTAATTAGATGCACGAGTCCATATATCGCCACTGTCGCTTCGAATATGTCCACTCAATCGCCATGCGGCCAAGTCATAGGAATAGCAGCCCGCTCTCTCTACATCCTTCGCTGAAATTCCGTATTTCTCCAAAGTGTTCAGGTAGGCCGTGTTGAATTGCATGGTCCCGACATCGAATGTCCCGTTGGTATTTGGAACATACCGGCCCGGTTTGCCGGCTTCGATCTCCGCAACGCCGAGAATGATGTTCGCGGGGACATCGTATTTCACCGCAGCGATCACCGAACAGATGACACGCTCGGAGATTTCAGCGGGCTGCAAATGCTCCAGGCTCAAGTAGCCCATGAGAGAGCCGCCACCGCCCTGCCCTTTCGGTTCTTCCGCGCCGCAGGGAAAAGCCCACAAAACCGCAAGAAAGGCCAAAAGAACATTGTACGCCAAGGAAGATTTCATGACGAATTTCCGGGACCAAGGGTGCCGCCGGAGGTCTCTTTGGGTTTGTCCTGGTCCTTCTTTTCCGCGCTCTGGGATCTAATGGCGCTCGCGACGTTGAATCCGAACGTCTGACCGACTCTTCGCTTCACGGCACCTACAACCACGCTCTTGGTCCCGCTATACAGGTTGTGCCCCATTGCCTTGGCAAAGGATCCCGGTGGCAAGCTGTTCGTGGGTTCCATGCCAGGGCCGGTGCCAACCACTGGAGCATTGTCTTGGGCGGCTTGGCACGCGGCTTTGAGCGCCTGGTAGCT
>CALCNS010000077.1 GCA_937897315.1 uncultured Bacillota bacterium | reverse complement strand
AAATTTCCAGGTGTGGTCTGTCGCCTTTTGGAAATGCACAAATTGTTACATGTGGATGCGATTTTACGATGTTTCGGGTGTGAAAATTTCGCGACCGAAGCATGTGTCATGTTTTGTTATAAGCTAACCAAATATACAAGTATTTTGTATATAATGCAGGGATTACAAAAATAAATGTATGATAATGCAGAAAAGCGAAAGGGAACTCCTCGTGAATTACAGAATTAAGCGGCAAACCTACCGGTTTCAAGCGTCGCAAAAGCCATAAAACATGCCAGAAAAACTTTACCAAAAAATTGAAGGGAGATGTAAGAAAGAGGTGACTCTTCACAGATGTAGGTCATGGAAATCTCCATAATATACACAAGGAGGGAGACCATGGTTCGCTTTTTTATACACAACAATCCAACATCATCACGACCCCCTCGTTTTATCCTACAGCTTAGTTTATGCGTTGCGCTGGTGTTTCCCTTTTTAAGTGCACCCGCTCTTGCTAACGGTAACACCACCCCCACCTTCCTCGACGTCCCCACCGAAATCATCGACATCGCCGATTACGATTTCAACCTCGTACCCCTACTCCATGTCAACGAGCCAGACCCCGACCAAACTCTCTTTTGGAGTGTCGATGTCGCCCCGCAGCATGGAAACATCACCCTTACAATGCCCGCTTTGGAAACATCGGGCAACGACATCACCCCTGCCGGCAGCATGTCCTACTGTGCCAACCTCGGTTACACTGGCACCGACACCTTCACCATGCGCATCAGCGACGGCATGGCCTTCACTACTCGCACCTTTATGGTCACAGTCTATGACGAAACCCATGTATGGGATGGCACCCGCGCGACCTCCTTTGCAGGGGGCTCCGGCACAGCAGAAGACCCCTTCCTCATTGCTACCGGTGACCAACTCGCCTACTTATCGGACTACGCCAGCGCTTTGGTTGCTCATGGTGAAATGTCCTCCGGATTGCATTTTTCACTCATCGCCGACCTGGACCTTAACCACCACGAGTGGCTGCCTATAGGAGTTCGACCCGTCGTCTACACCTACCCTTTCCGTGGGACTATCCACGGCAATGGGCACACGATACAAAATCTAACCATTGGTAGTGCCCTTACCCCACGCAACGACCTAAGCTTTACTGGCCTTATCGGCTACGCGACCGACACACACATAGACAACGTTCACCTCGTCGATGTGGCGATTTACAACGGACTCGATGGCTCTTATAGCGGTGGTTTCGTCGGTTACATGGAAGCAAATCATCCCGGAGCCACTTCCACCAGCCGCTTGGAACGCTGTTCGGTCTCGGGCACCCTGAGCATTACCGACCAAAGCATGGGCGGCTTGTTAGCGGGTGCGTTTAACGGTCATGCCAGCGAATGCTCGGTAGCAGGCAGCGTATTATCCTCGGGCGCGGCCTACACCGGCGGCTTATTTGGCTACCTCGAACCCCTATCGCCAGTCACGAATTGCTACTCCACTGCCAGTCTCATCAATGCAGGTGGCCCTTACAGCTCGTCCGGCGGACTGGCCGGCTATGGCGACCTTCCTACTGACACCCCCTATATGTTTAGCAACTGTTATGCTACGGGTAATGTGATCACAAACGGGATAGGGTCCGTCGGCCTCTTACTCGGAGAGTTTACCGCAAGCAACCCCGTTTTGGACAACTGTTTTTACAACAGCACGGCACATTTAGTGAGCAATGGTACCCCCATTACCGCAAAGGGTTTGGGAACCGGCAGCGATACCGGCATTGCTGTTTCGTTTGATGACATGCGAGCCATGCCATTTTGCGATACTCTCAACGCCGCAACCACCGTGGTTTGGCACAACAACATCCCTTTTATGCCTGGCATGCTTCCAAGAAACCTTGGCTTACCCATGCTCAGTACGGTGCCCATCAATTTAGGAAACCACCCCCGTGTAGTCTACGACCGCAACGGATCTTTTAACACATATGTACCTTACGACACCGGTTCGTATCCGCTTGGCACCAGCATTCCTCTTGCTTATAACCTTTTCGGTCTCGACAAAGGCGATGATGTCGACTTTGAGCAATGGAACACCAAAGCCGATGGCAGTGGTTTTGATTATGCCGAAGGCGCAGCCTATGTAGTGGCTACCGAAAACATCCTCTATGCAACCTGGCTCGATTTGGACCCCTTGCCAGAGATCACCCAAATCGATTTTCCAGCAGCCGGAACCTATAAGGCCTTGCAAGAGCTCGATTTTTATATTACTTTTGACCAACCCGTTCGACTCACCGGGTCCATACATCTTTATCTCAATATAGGGTATGGTGAATTCCCCATCACACTACTGGACGGCAATGAAACCAATACGCTTCGTTTCCGTTACACAGTAGCTGGAGGAGACATAAGCTTGGGTTCGGTGCAACTGGGCGATTTAGAGCTCGCACCCGGGTCAACCTTAACCGATTTTTCAGGAAATGCAGCGGACCTCACCAAACACAATGTGATATTCCAAAATGTAATCATCGATGCTGTTACACCGCAACTCACTTCGGTGACCTTATTGGGTTCTGCACCACAGCAATATGTAGGTGGAGATTACATGCAAGTGGAACTTCGTTACGATGAACCGGTTTTTACAGCGGAGGATACCTATTACTTGGAAGTGGCTTTGGCGGACAGCACTCCCATCCATCTGTTTTACAAATCGGGAAGTGGAAGCAATACATTGTTATTTGAAGCCAGAATCGAAATGGAAAGCCAGCACAGCAATGGCATCACCCTCAGCAACTACATCTTCTTAAACCAACCTATTGTCGATGCAGCGGGAAATGTGGCCAGTGATACCATACCTGGATTTCTTATACCCGATTTGTCGGCGGTTATCCTCGATACCCATGCACCATTTGTGGTTTCGGTAATCCTACCGGCAGATACCACGTACAAGTTGGGTGACCAATTCGATCTATGGCTCACATTTAATCAGACCATGTTTGTGCAAACATCTGGGTTGTTACTCCCTCATCTCTTGCTGAGTATCGATACACCTAGCGGCAGCAGCACTCAAATTGCCTATTACGAAAGTGGAAGTGCCAGCAACATTTTGCTCTTCCGCTTACCGGTTACCGAAGAACTTCTCGATACCAATGGCATTCAGATGAATACTACCTTACAGGTTTTCGATTGCCCCATTGTGAGTGCCATTGCGCAACCTACCAGTGTGGCGTTGCCGTTGGTCAACCTATCTCAGTACACCTTCGATACCATAGCACCTTACGTGGTAACCTTGGTGCGAGACGATCCGCCGGGGAAAAACCTATTTGGAATCGGTGAAACTTTGTGTTTTCAATTGCAACTCAGCGAACCGACACACCTTATGAACTGGGCTCCCGGTTTCGATGGGTACTTGCACTTGTATGCCAACGCAACCGACTATGCCAACCAAACCAATGTGATGCTCGTACCTTACCATAGTGGAAGTGGGACCGACAAATGGAAATTTGCTTACACTGTGCAACCCGGAGATTCCACTCAGCGAACCGCCATTATGGATACCGGAGTCTTTGCTGCCAATATGACCTTTTACGATGTTCACGAGAACCCCTTCGATGGTACCTTTCACCATGTTTCCCTCGATCTCAGCGAGGTAACCATTGATGGAGTGGCCCCACAAGCCACACAACTCACCGTGCCTACCCCGGGTGAATACGTTGTCGGTGACAACCTCGATTTTATTGTTCACTTTAACGAAGTAGTTCACACGGTGGCGAAACCAGATGGCGAGGGTGACTATGCACTCGCGCTCAAACTGTACTTGGAGAGCGGAGTGGTCTATGCACCGTTCTTTGGGTATTGGGATACCGTGACAGGGCAAGCCACACTCACTCCCAAAGAGGATGTGCTGTTCCGCTATACCTTAACCAATGCCGATTCCGATAGCGATGGAATCGAGATGCGACCCTTACTACGGGATTTATCGGAACCTTACATGTATGAAGGGACGCATACTTTAGCCGATTTGGCGGAAAATACCATGCTAAGTGCACTCCCCTATGTGGATACGAGTGGCATAAAAATTTTGCAGCCCATGCCATCTCCTTTCGCCACGGACGTATGGATTCAGGAAAACGTGTATGCTCAGGGACAAGAAGTCGATGTGGTGGTGATCTTTGATCAGCCGGTGTTCTTAACGGGTACACTAGATGTGAGCTTATCTGTAGGAGGTAAACCGGCCGTGGCACATTATAACAGTGGCAATGGCACGAATGAGTTGCACTTTTTCTACACGATTGAGGAAAACGACTCCGGAATGATTGGTGTGATCCCTCCCTTGGTCTTGGGTGTTGGAGGGAGTCTCGTCAATACTACCTTGGCGAATGCCCATTTAGAAATGAACACCATACACATCATCAACGTCACGGCCGATGCAGTGAAACCCAGTATGTATGCGGTGGAAGTGGTGCCAAACACCGGACGTTGCAGCGAAGGGGATTCGATTTTGTTCAAGCTTGCATATAGCGAACCTTGCCAAATCAACTTGACAGGCGACTATCCGCAACTGAACTTCACGTTGGGAACTCAAGCAAAAACTGCAACCTACGACCCAGAACATGGCGATGGTTCCACCGGATACATCACCTTTCAGTATGTCATTCAGGCGGGGGGTACTGGAGAAGTCATGTTGCCGGCTGCGGTGACGCATAACGATGCGCTGATTCAAGATTTCTTTGGCAACGTGGCTACTATGGCTGCATGGAACGTAGTCAACCCGGATGATTTGAGCGGGCTGGTGGTAGATGCCGAAGTGCCAGCGGTGGACGAACCCGTGGTGCTGCCACCGGTGGTGGTGGACACGAGCCCGGACGAAGTCTTGATCAATGGAGAAAAGAAACCCATTGCCACACGGAGTCGATTTGGTGACCAGCAACAATTGCAGGTCGATGATGAAGAAGTTCGGGACTTGTTGGAAATGGCAGCCCAAAACATCTTGTTTACCCTGCCCTTTGAGGAAGCATCGGAACAGTATGCCAGTGGGCTAAACGGGGAAACGGTGAAGCTCATGGAGCAACGCAACACCATATTGCAGGTGAATACACCAGCGGCTTCGTATACCTTGCCGGTGCATCAGCTAAAAATCGATGAAGTAGCTAAGAAATTGGGTGCATCCGATGACTTAAAGGATGTTCTGGTGCGTATTGAGGTGGCGAACCCATCGGCGGACGATGTGCTGTTTGTGCGTAACAAGCTGGCAGAGAAGAAGATCACGCTGATTGTGCAGCCGGTAGAGTTTACCATAACTTGCAGTTTTGGGGAAAAGAGCGTGGAAGTGGATCAGTTTAAAGGGTATGTAGAACGGCTGATTCCCATTCCTGCGGGAGTGGATCCCAAAGAAGTGACGACCGCGGTGGTGCTACATAAAGATGGCAGCATTGGGCATGTGCCAACGGTGATGGTGCAAATAGAGGGAAAGTATTATGCCAAGATACGGTCGTTGACCAACTCGATGTATACCTTGGTGGCGATGCATGCCGAGTTTAGCGATGTGGCAACGCACTGGGCCAAGGAGGCCATAGGCGACCTAGCCAACCGATTGATTGTGCAGGGAGTGGTTGCTGGGAAGTTTGCTCCCGAGCAGGAGGTGTTGCGAGGTGACTTTGTGGCGATGCTGGTTCGTGCCTTGGGGTTGGAAGAACGAGCGGCAGAGGAGGCTATCTTTTTCGATGTGAAACTCCGTTCGCCTTGCATGCGTCGCTGCTGTCGAGATGCTGCTGAGCTGGATGCAGAGGCGCAGCGACGTGGCGGGTCGTCCATGAGCGCGCAGAACGCAACAGGGACGCAGGGGGCTTGCGATCACATGTAATAGCTGCTGAGGCTCGAGAGAGAGAGACGTCGTGTGTCGGCAACAATCGCGGAAAGCCATAGCGCCAGCGCGAGGGCAGTCGAGGCCGCTATGTGCTCCGTCGCAGGCTGAGCAGCGCGCTCCGATGTGTCGCCGTGGTGGGCGACACAAGCGACAGTAGTGGTGACGCGGCTGTGTTGCGCGTGTCACTAGCATATGACGCGAGCATGGAGGGCAGCATATACCGCGAGAGGAGTCGGGATGTCGCGTGCGCTGCCGATGGTGCTGGGCAGAATGTGCTGGGTGCAGGATGTGCTGGGCATGGCCACGCGGCCAGTCTGAGCGATGGACTGACGCGCGGCGGGCAGTCGTTCGCACAGTGGGCCAATGGCGCCTGAGGACACAGCCCCACACAGTCAGCGCCGACTCGTCCATGCGCTCCACCACGACTTGTTGTGTGAGGATGCGCTGGGGGCCACTGGTAGAGCATGGCGCACTGAACCATCACCAACACCAGCGCTGTGTGCCTCTGAGCGCGGGGTTGCTGCTAAGCA
>CALCNS010000076.1 GCA_937897315.1 uncultured Bacillota bacterium | reverse complement strand
AGTGGCTTAACACCCGACATTGTATATACCTTTATATTACAGGCAAGAGATTATGCTGGGAACCTATCCTCGGCATTATCCGCCACGGCCACCCCGTTTACCGATACGGTGAACCCAGTCATTGACGGCAGTACTATTAGTCCCGCTGCCAATCAACGCTTTGGTACCTCTGCCAGCATTACCGTGAAGGCGACCGATAATGTGGGTGTCACAGTAATCAAAGTTTTCACCGCCCCAAAGGCAACGGGAGTCTTCACTGAGATTCCTGCAAATCAACTGAGTACCTATACGTACAGTGATATTAAATACATCTACCTAAACAGTTTAACCTTTAATGGTACTTATACTGTTCGGTTGGTGGCGGTAGATGCTGCCGGGTTAGAATCTTTACCGTTCGATGTGGATTATGTTTTCGATACAACACCACCTGTCGTGGCTTCGCCGACAGCGACACCGGTATCGGGTGGAATTCTCATCAGCTGGACCAAGTCTAATGATACCGATTTATACTACTACCGACTATATCGTAAAGCACCAGGGCAATCGGATTACCAATACTATCGATATGTTTCACCGGTAAGCAATGTTTTGCCAGATGGGAAAATGGGATACATGGATTATCAGGTCACCGCCGGGGAAACCTATTATTACAAAGTAGACGCTTTGGACGACTTATCCAATGCATCCAATGTGACCACAGCACCGGTCGTATCGGCACAACCTGGCGACTTTAACCTGCAGATGAGTTTGACACCTACTACAGGAATCATTCCTGGTAAAGAGCTGACGATTTCTGCGACGGGGTTACGTCCATATGAATCGGCTAGTTTATCCATCGACGCAAAACCATTTGCAACAGTCTACGCTGACGACAAAGGTAGTTTCAGCTATGGTTGGAGTTATATCGTCAACACAGCATCGGGCGAGCATACCATTAGTTTGACGACCTCCTCCAGTATCCAAACGAAGAGCGTCACATTTGTATCGAATGCAACCAAACTCGCTGCCCCAGGGAACCTGAATGCGGATCCCGATATTATGCGGGTTGCATTAACATGGGATGCGGTAGAGGGTGCTTCGGGATATGCCGTTTATCGCAAAGCAGGAGCGGAAGGTGAGTTTATACTGCTGACCGATAAGGTGTATTATCGCAGTTACACCGATACAGCAGTAGAAAAAGAAGTCATCTACACTTATGAAGTTGCCGCAATCGATCGTTATCAATTGATTGGAGAGAGAAGCATTGCGGCTATTGCGCAACCGGATCCCGATAACAATGCTCCGGCATTTGGGGTGCTCGCCTCCAGTCGCAACGGAGACATACTGACTTTGGTTGCCACCGTCACAGATGACATAAAACTGCAGAAAGTGGAGTTCCATTATAAAACTAAAGGAACAGATGACACCAACTATGCGGACCATCCCATTACAACAGTAATCATTACAGGAGATAAGAAATCGGCTTCGGTGAGTTACGACTTCAATACTTCAGCACTCGTTAAGGGAGACTATGTCATACGAGCCATTGTTTGGGATGCGGCAGGAAATCAATCTCCACCCAACACCATTGAGATTAAGATTAATACTGATAAACCCAATGCTCCCACCGGGTTAACTGCGACAGGCGGGCAAATGAGGGTTGCTTTGGTGTGGGCTGCTCCCACCTATACGGAGGTTCAAACTCCGATTGATGTAGCTCGATACAATATTTACCGTAAAGTGGGAGAAGACGGTTCGTTCCAATTGCTATCTACGACAACTCAATTGACTTTTACCGATTTGAAGGTGGAGTTGGCGAAGAGTTACTTCTACCAGATAAAGTCTGTTAGCGTCTTTGGCTATGAAAGCGATGCAACCCCAGCAACCGGCGCAATGACCCCCATAGCCGATACGACAGTGCCGAAAATCACCGGCTTTAATCCGGTAGCCAATACAAGACTTGGTCGCGAAGTCACAGTCAGTGTCATGGCTACCGATAATGTCGCGGTTACTTCCACAGAGTTCTTTGTCGTTAATTCAAACGGAGAGGTCAGTTTAGGCAAAACCGATTCCGGAACCATTACCTTCCATAGTAAGCAATATATTCTTGAGGGCGACCTTACGATTAAAGCAGTCGTTAAAGATGCTGCCGGAAACTTTGCGACACAAAATGTGGTGTACAAAGCAGATAATGTAGCCCCAGTCGCTCCGGTTTTGAAAGCAGCTCCAGGTGAATTATCGGTTCAACTCACCTGGACGATGCCAGTCATGCCAGCGGATTTCGCTTTCTATAACGTGTACTTATTACCCAGCGGAGTCACTCCGGCGGATAACACAACCCCAGCAGTAGCGATAGTAACGGTTCAACTATATAAACATGCAGTAACAGCACAAAGTAGTTTCTATGTTACGGCTGTTGATACATTGGGTAACGAAAGTGTACCTTCCAATGTGGGTATCGCCGCACCAGGGTTAGATGCCACTCCACCTGTCATTACTTCTTTAACTCCGGGTAACCGTGCAACCGTTCGCTCCGATATTAGTTTGCTTGCGGCTGCAACCGATAATGTGGCAGTCGATACCTATCGTTTTGAAAGCATTCCCATGGTTGAAGATCCTCTGACCGGAAGCTTATCGGTGAAGAGCGATGCTACCTGGAACGAAGTCGGTCTGTTAGCCGCAGCTTCTGGGTCCGGTAGCGGTTCGCTCTCATGGAATACCAGAGACGTGCTAGTGACCAATGAGGGTCCCGTTGCCAAATATCCCGATGGTTTCTATACGGTACGAGTCACCGTAAGAGACAAAGTGGGTAACCTTGCTTCCCGAACAGAAGTGGTGAAGATTGCCAACAATCCTCCGCTTCCTCCCGCTGGCTTACGTGCCGATGCCGGACAATGGAGACTCATGATTAGTTGGAAACCGTTTACCGGAACCGATGTAGCCGGTTATGTGGTGCAAAGAGCCATAAGTTCGACGGAGGAAACGGCCTATACCGAAGTTGCTAGAACGACTTCTAACATATATATTGATACCAAAATTAGTCCATTGCAGACCTATAGCTATCGAGTGGCGATGATTAATGATTTGGGGAATTTGGGTCCTTGGGCAGTCATTGAGAACCAAAGACCGCAGGAAGAGACCAGTAAACCGGTTGTCTTAAGCATGAGCCCTGTTCAGGATCAGCGATTTAATCAAACTTTGCAACTCAGTTTGCAAATGCAAGACGAAGTGGCGGTAGATCATGTTGATCTCAATTATTACTATATTGGTGTTAGCTCTGTAGGAGATGTACCAACCGATGCCATCTACACCAAGTTCCATACCATTGCTGAAGCAGATATTCAATATACAAGAATAGAAACTTCAGAAACCGATGTCTTTGGTACCGAGGCCTATGTAGCTACTTATAGCTGGAATACAGGAGCTCTGGCAGAAGGGTTATATGCGGTAAAAGCGGTTGTCTTTAACAAAGGTAACCAAGAGTCCAATGCTCTAAAGAAGTATTTCCGTGATACCACTCCTCCCGGAGCACCCACCAATGTAACAGTTACCGATCCTACATCCGGTGCTCAACTCAATTTGGTGTGGAGCTCAGGAGCTGATGTCAAGCATTATGAAGTTTGGCGAAGCACAGAGCCAGCAGCGATGTTTACCTACGATGCAAGTGGGACTTCCGGAGCATATAACAGAATCGCTCAGCCAAAGAGTGCTGCTTACAGCGACATGGGATTAACCAACAATACTCCTTATTTCTATCATGTTGTAGTGGTCGATACCGCAGGGAATGTATCCTCACCGTCAGAACGAGCTCAAGGATTACCAACCGCTCAAAGCAATTTGGGAATCCATGCGATTTATACAGAACCTTCTGTGATTACCATTGGACGGTATGGTGAAACCAGAGTATCTTTGCGAAATGATGGCGCAGCAAGAGCAACCGGTCAAGTGGAACTCTACTTACAGATGAATGATGTGTTCCAAAAAATTGGTACAAAAACCGTAGAGTTAGCAGCCAATACCGGTGGAGAAGCCGTGTTTAGTGGCATTGTGCCGGATTCGTTCCCAACATCACCTGTACTGAAGGCAATCGTCATTACGGATTCCACTACTACAGATACCGATCAAACCAATAACGAAAGAACACGAGATACGTTATTGACCAATCTTCCACCCACTGCGGTAATCATTAAACCGACCGGAGAGTATGATTCTGGTCAACTCCTAAGCTTTGCTGCCACCAATGCAGATAATACAGCTTCCAAGGATATCGATGGACGTATCATCCAATTCAGCTGGGACTTTGGAAACGGTAAAAAAGCAGAAGGGGCGACTGCAACCACTCAATACGTGTTGCCCGGCATTTACACGGTTACATTGACCGTCAAAGATAATAACAATGCCATTACAACAGCAACCGAAACCATCACAGTGGGAGATACCCGGCCAGACTTGTATGTCGAGTCCATTCGTTGGACACCGGAAGAAACCAAAGAGGGCGACGTAGTTGTCATCACAGCGGTCGTTGGCAATAAGGGGTTGGGTGATGCCAAGCTTGGCTTCTTGACAGGATTCTACATTGATAACCAGTATATGGGTTATACCAAAATCGATGTCGATGCCAATAATGTAAGCATTGCCCAAGGCAAGACTCTAGAAGTCAGTTTCAATTATGTGGCAACCGCCGGTGTACATGTCGTCAAAGTGGTAGCCAATGATATCCTGGATACGCTTAAAGAAACCGATAAAGGCAACAACAATCGCAGTGCCGTGTTGAGTAACCTACAAATCTCCTTTGCCGATGTGGGTGTAGAAAGCGTCACTTGGGTTCCAGAGGGTACGGTCTTCGATACTCAACAACCCTTTGCTTACCGAGCGGTGATTAAGAACTATGGGGACAAAGTAGCAGAGAACTTTGGTGTATCCATCTATATTAACGATGAGTACCGCGGACGCCAAGTGGTTCCATCTTTAGCTGCCGGTGCCAGCCAGACCTTAAACTACTATGTGGTTCCAAAAGTTGGAGTACACAAAGTTGAAATCAAGGTCGACGACCTGAACCCCATCCTCATTGAAGAAAACACGACGAATAACAACCTCAGTATTATCACCGAGTCGTTCCGAGTCATTTACCCAGAAATCAGTGTTGGTGAAATTACCTGGAGACCGACCGAAACCACCCTGACCGAAGGAACCTCCATTACCTTTGATGCCAAAATCATCAACAATAGTACCATCAACATTACCGATAACTTCTTGGTTCATGCTGCCATGGACGGCAGGGTCTTTAAGACCATTACGGTCAACGGACTGAAAGCCGGTGAAGTGAAAACTGTTTCTGCCAAGTGGGCAGCTCAGAGCGGAGAGCACACCTTTAAGATTATTGTGGATGCTAAGAAAGCGGTTATTGACCCAGAAAAGACCGTTGAAAAGAGCATCACGATTCCGAAACTCTCGATTCTGTATCCGAACTTACATATTAGCAATGTGACCTATTCCCCATTGAATGTAGAGTATGGCAAAGCCGTCAGCTTCTTGGTCAGTGTGAACAACCAAAGCGTAGCCACCGCGTTCAAACGCTTCAGCGTGGGCTTATTCGTCGATGGCAAATCGGTAGCTGCTGCAGAAATTGACGGTATTCGAGGATATAGCACGGTGCCGGTTGTCATCACTTGGACACCGAACAAAGCCGGTCCTCAAACCTTCCAAATCCTCGTCGATAGTATGAATGTGTTAAATCTTGAAAAACCTTCGGAAGGGGTACGCCGGGTTTGGACAACCAGTATCGACGTGAAACAAGCATTAACCATGAAAGCATCGCCGAATAAAGAAGAAGAAGACAGCGATTTCTTAGCCGTTCTTTACACCACCAATGATGGATTCATCCCTTTAAAAGCTCAATTGTTCCACGAGAGCATTTCTGCCTTGCCGCTCACACCGGATCAGGATGCTCAGGTTTCCTATACCTTAAAACGCGGAGATACCTTAACCGCATTTGGTGATTTGGCATACAACTCCATCTCACGTGAATTCGAGTATGCGTTACCGATTACCGGTGACATGCAAACCGGAACCTATACGCTAGAAATGGTTGGTTCAGCCGGGGTCGATTCGTTAAGTACCCTTTGCAATATACGCATTGTGCAGAGTGGCGTTGTGACTGTTGAAACCAATAAAACCGAATACAAATTAGGAGAAGTGGTTCGAGTCAGTGGTCGCTTCTTATTGGGAGGTCAACCCGCTGCTAACGAACGAGTGGTCTTGGACTTCCAATTACTGCCGAGATTACCAGAGCCACTCAAAGGTAGAGACGAGAAGGGCAATGAAATCTTCCTCACTTGGAGTGCCGAGGAAATCGTCTTTGTTACCACCGATGCCGAAGGGTATTATTCTCACAACTTTACTCCCTTTACCGGTGAAGCCGGAGACTGGAACATCATAGCCTTTGGGTATCAGAAATTCTTAGGTACTGGTAGTCAAACCAGTTTTAAAGTTTGGGGCATGGCTTCTTCACCTGCAAGTCTAACCTTGGTTGCCAGCAAGAATACTCAATTCTCTAAGGAAATTCTCTTCCGCCACGCTTCTCCCAAGAATCCCGATGGAGATCCTTTAACAGGCATCACCGCGATGATTGTGCCGACTTCTGCCAATGTAGGAGTAGCAGCCTCTTTGGATACATCCGCAATGCTGCGAGTCCTCACTCCTGGAGCGGAAACCGGAGTGGTCATGAACGTGAGTGCCGGTTTGGATTGTGATGAGATTGCGACATATGATATTGTCTTTACGTCGGATCAAGGAGCGATGGCGACTACGAAGGTGACATTGAACCTTCGTCCAGCTACACCAATTCCTGTCACCGATATGAAGACGGTCACTGTGGGTGTAAATCCAGACAGTAGCGTAAGTCGATTCATCACCGTAACCAACAAAAGGAAAGGATACTTAGATGGCTTAAAAGTGACTTTACCGACAAGCATACCTTGGATTAGTGTCAGCAGCATCGCCAGAACGAGGTTGGCTCCGAATGAAGGAACGACCTTTGTGGTAAACTTCAACCCAGCTGCCGGGGTTGCCTTA
>CALCNS010000075.1 GCA_937897315.1 uncultured Bacillota bacterium | reverse complement strand
GATTCCGAAACGTGACTGGAGTTCAGACGTGTGCTCTTCCGATCTTAGAACAATACCGTCCCCATTTGGACGCATTATCGGAAATGTTGTTAGAGAAAGAGACTGTCAAAGGCGACGAACTGAAACAATTGTTCTTAAATATCCAGGCGAACCCATTGGTCAAGGAGGAACATCAAGATGAGTAGTCTACTGGAGTTGACCGGAAATCAATTTCTAAATCAATTAGCTTCTTCACAACCAGCTCCGGGGGGCGGGTCCGCTTCTGCTCAAGCTGTTGCTACCGGAGCGGCTTTATTGGAAATGGTAGCAAACTTGACGATGGGACGAAAAAAGTATAACGAAGTTCAAAAGGAGATGGAAGAACTTCGCTTTGCTGCTCAGGATGCAAATCAGAAAGCAAGGGCTTTGATCGATGAAGATACCAAAGCATACGATGGGGTTGTGGCAGCTTTTCAACTACCTAAAGTTACAGATATGGAGAAAAGCAGTCGTGCAGAAGCCATTCTTCAAGCGACTCGTGTTGCGATTCAAGTACCACAAGAAACTGCGAGAGTGGCATTACAAATCCTGTCCTTAGCTAAGGTTGCTGTAGAAAAAGGGAACAGTAATGCTTGTAGTGATGGTCTGGTTGCCGCATATTTAGCTACTGCCGGTTGTAAAGGTGCATTAGCTAATGTGAGGATCAACTTAAGTGGCCTAAAAGAAGAACACGAAATCGAACAGTACCAGCAATTTTGCTTGCAGACACAGGAAGCATGCGATGCTTTACTATTGCAGGTAGAGATTCGTGCGAAAGTTCATTTGGGATAAGAGGGGGAGTACGGATGCAAACAAATGTGATGGACACCTTAATGAACCGAGCCAGTATACGCCGATTTGAAGATCGAGAAGTGGAAGACAACATCATTGAACAGATTGTTCGAGCTGGACAACAAGCACCTTTTACCGGACAAATGTATTCTGTTATTGCTACGAAAGACCCTCAAAAAAAAGCTGAAGTTGCCAAGTATTTAGGGAAACTTCCTTTGGTAGGTTCAGTTTTTATGTTAGTCTGTGTGGATTTTGCACGATTAGAGAAATTCATAGAAGTAAAATCCAGAGAGAATAGTTTTGACGACTACTGGATGTCCATTCTAGGTATTCAAGATGCTTCCTACTTTGCTCAAAACATGGTAATAGCGGCAGAAGGATTGGGATTAGGATCTGTTTTTTTAGGTTCTGCTCCATGGATCACTCCGCAATTGAAAGAGTTGTTTCAAATACCTCCCCGGGTGATGCCTTTGGTTGGATTCGTGTTAGGATATCCGGCTGAGAACCCAAAGCCCAGACCCCGGATCCCAACCAAACACGTCTTGCATTGGGATCGTTATCAATCCATGTCCCAGCAGGAAGCCGAAGAAGCATTACAAGTCATGGATGCGGGATTGATACGTGAAGGGTACTATCTTCAATTACAAGGTAAAATTCGCTTAAAGTCCCAAACCTCCGATCCAGTTAGCTATGACCAATATGGTTGGGGCGAACATATCTCAAGAAAGTTTGGGCAAGGCGGCCTAAATATGAAAGAACAAGGCAAAGACATGAAAGCCATTCTGAATGAACACGGAATGAGATTACACTAAAGGAGATACTTCTATGAAAATGTCCCGATTATTCGGAAAAACGATTCGAGAGGTTCCTGCGGAAGCCGAAATCGATAGTCACAAACTGATCCTTCGCGCCGGATTAGTACGAAAGTTAGCATCCGGTATTTATCAATATAATCCTTTGGCATGGAGAACCATGAAAAAGATCCAAGAAATCCTACGCAATGAAATGGACGGCATTGGCATGCAGGAGATCAATATGCCAGTGGTTCAACCTGCAGAGTTGTGGCAGGAATCCGGGCGTTGGTATACTGTCGGTAGCGAATTAACACGATTTAAAGATCGTGGCGGACGAGACATGATTCTAGCCATTACCCATGAAGAATCGGTAACTGAGTTGGTACGTAACGAGATTAGTAGTTACAGACAATTGCCATTAGCTCTTTATCAAATACAGATGAAATTTCGTGACGAACCCCGAGCACGTGGCGGTTTAATTCGTGTACGTGAATTCTATATGAAAGATGGATACAGCTTTCACATAAACGAGGAAGACTTAGATGCTTACTATGAAGAGGTTACCCAAGCGTATTTCAGAATTTTTAAACGAGCTGGTTTGGATGTGATTTCTGTTCGTTCAGATAATGGTAATATTGGTGGTAAGGTATCTCATGAATACATGTATGTAACCCCAATCGGAGAAGATCGATTGATTTTGTGCCCGCAATGCGATTATTCAGCGAACCAAGAAGTAGCCGAGTCAAAAAAGACGATGAAAACCGATCAACCTATGTTATCGTTAGAGAAAATCGCTACTCCGAACTGCAAAACCATTGAACAGGTAGCGAAGTATTTGGGAGCATCATCGAATCAATGCTTAAAGGCTCTTTTTTATGTCAGCAAAGGACAAGTTGTGATGATTGCCATACGTGGTGATTTGGAATTGAACGAAATCAAGCTTAAGAAAATACTGGATGACCCGAATATTCGTATGGCGGTAGAAGAAGAAGTCTTACAAGCCGGCATTGTTGCGGGATATGCTTCACCGGTTCATCAAAGCATTCGAATTCTTATAGATGAATCAATAGCGAATGGCAGTAATTGGATTGCTGGAGCAAATGAGGCAGGTTTTCATTACACCAATGTTAACTTAGGTAGAGATTTTCAGGGAGAGGGGCCGTATGATTTAGAGTTGGTTTCTGCCGGAGCAGCTTGTCCCAATTGTGGTTCCACCTTGAGAGAAGCCAGAGGCGTGGAAGTAGGAAATATTTTCAAACTTGGTACAAAATATTCTTCATCGATGAAAGCGACTTTTCTTGACGAGAATGGTGATTCGAAACCCATGGTCATGGGATGTTACGGCATTGGGTTAGGACGCCTATTATCTTGCGTGATCGAGGAACACCATGATGATGCAGGTATTATATGGCCTATGTCGGTTGCTCCTTATCATGTCTACTTATGTAGTGTCGGTGTGCAACCGGAAGTGCTGGAAGAAGCCGATCGTCTCTACCAGGAATTAACCTCAGCTGGTATTGAAGTGTTGTACGATGACAGAGATTTACGCCCCGGATTCAAATTTAATGATGCAGATCTATTGGGAATGCCAATTCGATTGGTTGTTTCGGCTCGTCATTTGGCTAATCAGGAAATTGAATTAAAGGAACGACATAAAACCGAAGCAGTGAAAGTATCCAAAGCAGAGATTATTTCAACGTTACGAGAATTAGTCTCTGAGGGCCTACGGTCATAAGTCTAATTCTGTTATTAATGGCGAGTTTCTAAGGAAACCCGCCATTTTTTTACAAATTCTTTGCCTTAACCCCTTGTGGTTCGTTTTCGAATAGGTGTATAATTAGATTGAAACTTGCTGTCAAGGGAGAACAAAAATGAAGAGAATCGCATTGTTGACTAGCGGCGGTGATGCTCCGGGAATGAATGCTGCCATTCGTTCTGTGGTTAGAACAGGAATCTATTATGGCTTGGAAATGATAGGAATCT
>CALCNS010000074.1 GCA_937897315.1 uncultured Bacillota bacterium | reverse complement strand
CTTCCGATCTTTTTCCCGAAAGCATTTGAGTCTGATATGGCTCAGGTTCGCGTGTACTCCTCTAATCAGGCCAAGAAGGATAGCTTAATCATCTTACTCGACTGTGCCGAAGGGAAGAGAACAACCTTACTGGAACCAGATTGCTTTTTGCTCCATCGTGAGGTTTTAGTGATCGATCACCATCAAAGTGCTTGTCATACCCCCTTTCGCGCTTGGATCGATCGTAGTGCAGCAGCAACAGGTGAAATGTTGGCACTTATGATGAAATTTATCCCAGAGTATCGGTATCATCGCTCGGAGTTTTATGCTTTTGTGGCAATCGTCTCCGATACCGGTTTTTTTCGTTATGCAAATACGACTCCAAGAACCATGCTTCTTGCAGCAGAGCTTCATCAAGATACCTCTAAGATCTATGAACAATTTTTCTTGCATGCAACTTTGGAAGATACAAGGTTGCTAGGTGTCATCTTAACTAGATTTCGTTTTGAGAATGGTGTTTTGTATACGTACATCGATGCTACAGAATTGTATGTTTTACAGCAACATGAAAGAACCAATGATGTCTTGGAGGCCATGCAAAAAATAAAAGAAGCAGAAGTACATATGCTTTTCAAAGAAGCAGCGCCTGGTAGGTGGCGAATTTCGTTACGTCAAGGTCGATTGAATAAAGATTTAGCACATTTCGCGGAAGCGTTTTCAGGTGGAGGACATCACGATGCAGCGGCATTTGCCATGCCGGGAGACTTATCTGATGTAAAACACAAAGTTTTCTCGAAATGGAAGGAGTTTTCTTCTATATGATTCATGGTATTCTAAATCTATGGAAACCCCCTGGCCCAACCTCTCATGATATGATTTCTTCATTACGAAGGATTTTACACCAGAAACGCATTGGGCACACCGGTACTCTTGATCCCATGGCTTCGGGAATTCTTCCTATTTGCCTTGGGGATGCAACACGTCTGGCGGAGTATATTACGGGGCAACATAAAGTCTATGACATGACTATACGATTTGGATGGACATCCGATACTTTAGATCGAACGGGCCTGCTCAAGAAGGGATTAAGTGAATCAGTCCATAAGATCGAGCTAGAGGCGATACTAGCTACATTTATTGGTTCGATTGAACAAGTTCCCCCGATGCATTCTGCAATCTCATTGCACGGAACGCGTTTGTATGAATTAGCTCGTAAAGGGGTTGAGGTTGAGCGTCCAAGTCGGACGATTGAAATCTTCTCCATAGAACCCTTGCACGAACTACCGGATCTCGTTCAATCGGATACGGAAATCCAGCTACGAGTGCGATGCAGTAAGGGAACGTACATCCGCACCTTGTGTCAAGATATCGGGGAGAAGGTTGGTTGTGGAGCAGTACTAATGGATTTGGTTCGAGTAGAAAATGGTGTTTTTGACCAGGAGAAGTCTATTACCATGGAGGAAGTGGATGCGGCTGTTAAAAATGAGCAAATCACCCAGATTCTCTTTCCAATTCAAGCATCTGACTTAAACTTGCCTGTATATGAGTTAGATGATTTCGAAGAAGTAGAGCTGAACTTTGGAAGACCTTTTTTCTCTCGGTATCCACTTGAAAACAACGAAATCGTTTTGTGCAACAGGGATTTCATTCTTGCAATCGCATCTACTGAAAAATCGGGAGAAAGGTTATGGATCAAACCTAAGAAAGTCCTTGCCAATCCTATAAAGGTGATATCATGAAAACGTATCGGGATTATATGAATCTTCCTAAACAGAATAGAGTGATTGCCTTGGGTAACTTTGATGGAGTTCATAAAGGACATCAGCCGATTATACATAAGGCAATTGAAATGGCTCATAGATACAAAGCAGAGTCGGCAGTGTTTTTATTTGATCCACACCCCATGGAACGTCTATACCCAACAAGAGCTTTTTCTTTGCTCACTACTCCACTTCAAAGGGGATTGATTCTCAGTGACATGGGAGTGGATAGTTTAATTTTAGCAGAATTTACCCAAGCGATGATGCAAATGGAACCTGAAGAATTTATCGAAGAGGTTCTATTGAACCAATGTAGCGCAGTAGGACTATCTGTAGGGTATGATTATACTTTCGGAAATCGCGGCTTAGGTACAGTTACTCTATTGCAAGATTTGGCCAAACAATTACACTTTTCATTGTCTATTCAAGAAAGAGTCGATTATCTTGGTTCTGCAATATCCAGCACAAGAATCAAACAAGCAATCCTGGATGGGAATTTTTCACTTGTAGAAGCTCTTTTAGGTAGACCTTATCTGATTCATCTGAAACTAGAAATTCAGACAAATGGCGATTATCTCGTGGAGCTATGGCCGAATGCGATTGCTCCTCTAACAGGTTGTCATTCGGTGCTCATCCAAGGTCACCCAGGAGAGAAAAAACACATAGCAAAATTCTGGACGAGAAATGGAACTCATTATTATTTAAGCAGCTCCATGCAGCTCTTATCCGGATTGTGGCTTAGTTTGTATTTTCTTTCAGATTCTACTCAGACAGAACTTGATTTTTAGTTGGATGTAGGTTATAATCAAAATTACGATATTTCCCTTTTGCTAGGTTTGTGGCTCCTCCAGCCGATTACTTGGCTTTAGGGTGATGAAATAAAGGAGGAAACAACAATGATTACTAAAGAGTTGAAACAAGAAATTATTCAAAAATTCCAAATGCGCGAAGGGGATACCGGATCTCCAGAGGTTCAAATCGCTATTCTTTCCGAACGCATCAATCAATTAACTGAACATTTAAAGATTCACAAAAAAGATCACCACTCCCGTCGTGGATTATTTTTAATGATTGGACAACGTCGTGGTTTGCTGGATTATCTAAAGAAAATCGATATCGAAAGATACCGCACTGTTATCGCACAATTGAACATTCGTCGTTAGATTCTACGGATTGCGTCATTATGACGCAATCTTTTTTTCTTGTTTCATTACTGTCCTAAGTTGGAGAAGCATTAGGAAGGAATCTTCGAATCGAACATAGAATTTAACGTAGTTGAAAATAATAAAAAAAAAATCATCGGGAGGTATGTATGATTTATGAAGTAAGGCGAGATATCGCCGGAAGGACCCTTAAAATTGAAACGGGTCGTTTAGCAAAGCAAGCAAATGGAGCCGTTTTGGTATCTTATGGAGATACTGTGGTGTTAGTGACCGCTTGTGCATCCAAGGAACCACGTTCTGGAATCGATTTTTTCCCTTTAACAGTTGATTATGAAGAACGGTTGTATGCAGTAGGTAAAATTCCAGGTTCTTGGGGAAGAAGAGAAGGCCGGGCATCAGAGAAAGCCACTTTGTCTGCCCGTGTAACCGATCGTGCAATTCGTCCATTATTTCCAGAGGGTTTCCGTAACGATGTGCAAATCGTCGTGACGGTACTTAGTGTCGAGCAAGATAATCTACCCGAAGTTGCTGCTATCATTGGAGCATCCACGGCTTTGGGTATATCAGGAATTCCATTTATGGGACCGATCGCTAGCGTAGTGGTCGGATACAATGGAAAAGATTTGCTGTTAAACCCAACACGCGAGCAAGCAAAGGACAGTATTCTGCATTTGCAAGTAGCAGCCACCAAAGAAGCGATAAACATGGTGGAAGCGGGAGCAAAGGAAGTATCTGAAGAAGTGATGCTGGATGCTTTAGCTTTTGGGCATGAGGCAATCAAAGAAATCATCGCCATGGAAGAAGAACTCATTGCATTGGCCAAAAAAGAGCCACTTGTTGCAAAAATATTTTCCGTTCCTACGGATATTGCTTCTGCTGCCAAAGAACTCGCTTTGGAACCTCTCATGCAAGCCGCTTCATCTGAAGAAAAATTGGCAAGAGAAAGTGCAATTGCTGCTGTAAATGTTCAAATGAAGGAAACTTTATTGGAAAAATTTCCTGAGAACGAAAAGGAAATCGATGAGGCTTTGCATGATGTTCTAAAATTTGTTGTCCGTGAAATGATTTTGTCTGGTGTTAGACCTGACGGACGTTCGGCTACTGAAATCAGACCGATTAGTGTAGAAGCAGGTGTCCTCACCCGTACTCATGGTAGTGGGTTATTCACCCGTGGCCAAACCCAAGTATTGACGATTGCTACCTTGGGTGCTCTGGGTGATGTTCAAATGTTGGATGGATTGAGTGAAGAAGACACTAAACGTTATATGCATCATTATAATTTCCCTCCATATAGTGTTGGTGAAACAAGACCCATGCGTGGACCCAGTCGCCGTGATATTGGACATGGTGCACTAGCCGAACGAGCTCTAGAACCGATGTTGCCCAACGAAGATGCATTTCCTTATACTTTGCGACTTGTTTCTGAGGTGCTAGAATCCAATGGTTCGAGTTCTATGGCTAGTGTTTGTGGAAGTACTTTGGCTCTCATGGATGCCGGTGTGCCGTTACAAGCTCCTGTTGCTGGTGTTGCGATGGGATTAATAAAAGAAGATAACCGTGTGGCCATACTAACTGATATACAGGGCATGGAAGATCACTTAGGGGATATGGATTTCAAAGTAGCTGGTACGGCTAAGGGGATTAATGCTCTTCAAATGGATATCAAAATATCTGGGTTAGACATGGAGATTATGAAACGGGCTTTGCAGCAGGCGAAAGAGGGTAGACTGTTCATCCTCAACAAGATGCTGGAAGTCTTACCAGTACCGCGCAAAGAGTTATCACCTTATGCTCCCAGAATCATCACTACGAAAATTGATGTAGACAAAATACGTGATGTCATTGGCCCAGGCGGAAAAGTGATTCAAAAGATTATCGCGGATACCGGTGTTAAGATTGACGTGGAGCAAGATGGAAGAATCTTCATCTCTGTTCCGGGTCTCCAATACGAAATGGGTTTAAAAGCACTGCAGATTATTGAAGGAATCACCAAAGAAGTTGTAGTAGGAACGGTTTATTTGGGCAAAGTAACTCGAGTTGAAAAATACGGAGCCTTTGTTGAAGTATTACCGGGAAAGGAAGGGTTGGTTCATGTTTCCCAGTTGGCTCTGGAACGAATCAATCTTCCACAGGATGTGGTCTCGGTAGGAGATGAGATCTTAGTTAAAGTTACAGAAATTGATAAACAAGGTCGTATTAATCTATCGCGCAAAGAAGTGATTAAAGAGGATGCATCAAAATAAAATGTGGGGTTGTCAGAGATGACAACCCTTTTTCATAGGAGGTTTATATGAGTAGAGGATTTACCTGGATCAAAGAGTATGCTGAAGACGGCAAGGATCGAAGTTTGCCCCAAAGGAAAACTCTATCCAGTGCAGGGTACGACATCGCTGCTGCTACCACAACTCATATCCCTGCTGGGAAAACCGTTTTGGTACCTACCGGTTTAAAGGCTTGGATGGAATCGGATGAAGTACTGTTGCTGACGATTCGCAGTAGTAAAGCAGTACAAAAGCACCTTATGTTAAGTAATGCTGTTGGAGTCATAGACGCTGATTACTTTGATAATTCAAAGAATGAGGGTCATATCATGTTGGCTGTTACTAACTTTGGGGCTGTGGAACAAGTCATTCTGCAAGGGGAAGAAATCGCACAGGGGATCTTTGTTCATTATTTAAGGGCTGATCATGATTTCCATGGGGACAAGCGACAGGGAGGGTTCGGATCTACGGACCACAAAGAATAAAAGGGTGAAAGCAAAGCTTCGGGACTTCAATCCTGAAGCTTTGCTTTATATTGTATAATTGAGTAGAATATAGAGGTTTACTTGTCAAGACTCAAAAAAAGTATTATGATGTAATCGTATTCAATGTAAGCAATGAAAGCGAGGTGATACGTCTTTGAAGAAACGAATCATTCGAATGTCAACCTTTCATACACTCTTAATAACCCGTCAACTTGGCAAGCAAATAAAAGAGAGAATAATACAGTCTCTGGAACACGAAGAAATGGATGTTGTCATACTCGACTTTACCGGTGTTCAAGTATTGGATTTTTCTTGGGCGGATGAGTGCGTTGCTAAACTCCTCGCCGAACTGAATGCAGACTTATATCATTATAAAGGTATCTTGGTAGAGAATTGTACGGATGATCAAGCAGAGAATATTGCTGCAGCTTTATTGCAACGGAACTTATATCTGATTCGGTTGGAGTCATTAAGATGGCAAATTTTAGGTGATTTAAGAGAACCATTATTTTCAACTTTGAATTACCTTCATCAAAGCAAGTCGGTGACAGCTCGCGACGTGGCGGATTACTTTCAAATTGCAATCAATACAGCCAGTAATCGGCTGAGTGAGTTAGCCAAAAAACATATCGTACTAAGATATGAAGAAACACTTCCCAACGGTGGTAAGCAGTATGTGTATCAAAGTCTTACCTAAAACATAATTAGCATACTCATATATAGAAAGGAAACGATGTTATGGCAGGAAATAGTGATAAGCAGAAAGCATTGGATGCAGCTTTGGCTGGAATTGAGAAGCAATTCGGTAAGGGATCCGTCATGAGAATGGGTGAGGCTCAACTAAAGTTAAACATTGATGTCATACCTACCGGCTCTCTCGCCTTGGATATTGCACTCGGTGTCGGTGGAGTGCCACGGGGAAGAGTAATTGAAATTTATGGACCGGAGTCCTCCGGCAAAACAACGTTAGCTTTGCACATTATCGCCGAGGCACAAAAAGCCGGTGGAACCGCTGCATTTATTGATGCGGAGCATGCACTTGATCCGGTTTATGCAGAACATTTAGGTGTTGATGTCGATAACCTCATCATTTCTCAGCCGGATACAGGGGAACAGGCTTTAGAGATTACCGAGGCTTTGGTTCGAAGCGGGGCAATCGATGCCATAGTTATCGATTCCGTAGCTGCATTGGTTCCACGCGCTGAGATCGATGGGGAAATGGGCGATTCTTTCATGGGTTTACAAGCTCGCCTGATGTCACAAGCGTTACGTAAGTTAGCAGGGGCTATTTCAAAATCCCGAGCGGTGGTCATTTTCATCAACCAAATCCGAGACAAAATCGGTGTCATGTTTGGAAATCCAGAAACCACCACGGGTGGAAAAGCACTGAAGTTCTATGCCAGTGTGCGCATGGATATCCGTCGTATAGAAAGCCTTAAACAAGGAACAGATGTAGTTGGAAATCGAACTCGAGTTAAGATTGTCAAAAATAAAGTCGCCCCCCCGTTCAAACAAGCCGAATTTGATATCATTTATGGTGAGGGAATCTCCAGAGTAGGATCTGCTTTAGACATGGCTATCGAGTTGGATATCATCAATAAGAGCGGAGCTTGGTTCTCTTACCAGGGAGAACGTCTGGGGCAAGGTCGCGAGAACGTGAAAAGTATGCTAAAAGATCATCCGGATTTAGTTAAGGAAATTGAAGGGAAAATTCGCGAAGCATTCAAACTGAACCTAGCCAAAAGCAGTTCAGTCAAAGAAACTGAGGAGGTTGAGGAAGACGAGTAAGACACCGGAAAGCCAATGCCTTGAGCACGCCATTCGGTTATTGACACGAACAACTCAATCCAAGCGGCGCTTACACGAGAAGTTGAGCGCCGCTTATCCTACTACTCTGATTGAGGATACTCTGAAAGAGTTGGAAGCAAGAGGTATGTTAAACGAGGAGAAAGATTGTAGGTTGTGGTTAAACCATCACCTAATGGGTTCTAAGAGCAACAAAGAAATTTTCTACGCCTTATTGAAACGTGGATATGCGAAAGAGCTAGTGACTAAGGTCATGAAGGAGATCGGAGATGACCGTGAGATCGAAGTTGTTCAAAAACTTCTACAGCAAAAGCTGAGAGGTAAACCAAAAACAGAGGTTGCTGTGCAAAAAGCCTGGTTGTTCTTACAAAGGAAAGGTTTTTCTACCAATGTGATTCGAGTCACCCTTCAGCAGCAGAAATTTGAAGAGGAATTACTCTCAATAGAGGAAAATACTGATTCCTCATCTTGACGTATCCGATGAAACAAGGTAAAATATAAAGACAGAGACATCAGAAATAGAATTTTTCTTTTGAATATATCGAAATGTCACTGTTCATTGATAATTGAATCATCGGAGGTGTTACTTATTACTAGACTTGTAATTACCGCAATAGTCGCTTTGATATCCGGAGGTCTTATCGGTTGGTTTATCGGAAAGACTTATAAAATAAAGACGGACGAAGCTCAATTAGGCTCAGCAAAAGAACAAGCAAAAGCCCTATTGGAAAAAGCGATTCGGGATGCAGAAATCCAGAAGAAAGAAGCATTATTAGAGGCAAAAGAAGAGGTTCATCGCTTACGATCGGACTTGGAAAAGGAAATCAAGGAACGTCGTAACGAATTACAGCGCTTGGAACGCAGAACCATCCAGAAAGAGGAGTCCCTCGATAAGAAAATCGAAGGAATCTAAAAACAAGAAGAAGCTTTAATTAGAAAAGAACAAGAGATTCAGCTCGTTCGCAACAAAGCAGATGAGTTGTATCAACAGCAGTTTGCCGAATTAGAACGAGTTTCAGCGATGAGCCAAGAAGAAGCAAAGGCATATCTATTAAGTATCACAGAAGAAGCCGTTCAACAGGATATGGCAATTTTAATTCGAAACTTGGAAGCTCAGGCAAAAGAAAAGGCAGATCGAAAAGCTAGAGAAATCATTAGCTTAGCCATTCAACGCTGCGCAGCCGATCACGTAGCCGAGACCACAGTTTCAGTGGTGGAATTACCTAATGATGAAATGAAGGGTAGAATCATTGGTCGAGAAGGTAGAAACATTAGAACTTTGGAAACCTTAACCGGATTAGACCTCATTATTGATGATACCCCGGAAGCAGTTATTCTATCGGGTTTTGACCCAGTTCGACGAGAAATTGGACGTGTTGCATTGACACGATTAGTTCAAGATGGAAGAATCCATCCGGCACGCATCGAGGAAGTTGTAGAAAAAGCCATTCGTGAAGTGGAGCAACGAATTGAAGAAGCCGGTGAAACAGCTACTTACGACGTTGGTGTCGTAGGGTTGCATCAAGAAATTGTTAAATTGCTAGGAAGACTTCATTTTAGAACCAGTTATGGACAGAATGTCTTGAAGCATTCCATGGAAGTTGCTTACTTAGCCTCCATGATGGCGGCTGAATTAGGTGCGGATGTTACATTGGCCAAACGGGCTGGACTATTACATGACTTAGGAAAAGCCGTGGATCATGAAATTGAAGGATCTCATGTAGCCATTGGTGTTGAAATTGCACGGAAATTTGGGGAAAGTCCTGATGTCTTACATGCAATCGAGGCACATCACGGGGATGTCGAAACCAAAACAGTCATCGCTTCCTTAGTTCAAGCAGCTGATGCGATATCGGCCGCCAGACCGGGAGCAAGAAGAGAAACCTTAGAAACCTATATCAAGCGATTACACAAGCTTGAGGAAATAGCAAATGATTTTGAAGGTGTTGAACAAGCATTTGCGATTCAAGCAGGGCGCGAAGTCCGTATCATGGTGAAACCCGAAAAGGTGGATGATACCATGTCCTATAAACTGGCGCGAGATATTGTCAAAAAAATAGAAGAGAACCTGGATTATCCGGGTCAAATCAAAATTACGGTGATTCGCGAAACTCGAGCCGTAGACTACGCCAAGTAGAAATCGACATCAAGCAGCGTTTTCAAAGAGAGAACGCTGCTCTTTTTATAAATAAAGGGTTCCTGTATCTCTTTCGTGAATTGATTATGATGAGGTGATCAACATATGAAACAAGCAGAACAAGCGCCTCTGGGAGCAGCCTTCTTAATCTCGGCAATGACTATTTTTCCGTTGATTTCGGCGATAACGCTCGATACTGCAGAGAAAACGATGACCATTGAGTTTGTCTACTTAGACAAAGACGTTGAATTTGATCATCTTACAGCATTGCACAAGCTAAAGAGCGGGTTAAAGTTTTTCCACCAACTCGAACCAGTTCGACCGGTTATTTTCCTGGTGGAGCAATTGAACAACCCCTTCCAGAAAAAACTTAAGGTAAAAAGGGACTTACGCACTCTAAGTCAATCAGAAATAAAATGTATGGTCGACTTATTTGATCGCTATTTTGCTGAGGATAGCGATTGGGAGGAAATCCCTGAACTGAATTTTGATCAGTATGCTCAGCACAACCAGTTATACCAGACTCTGTATCAATATGTGGTTCAAGGTGATTATGAGTCGATTCGCGCTTTTAGAGATACGGATACGATTTATGTTCATCAGATGAGCAATACGAATGGTGGGGTAAAAATAGACAAATGAAAATTCTAATGATTGGTGATGTTGTTGGCTCGACAGGAATCCGCATGATTGAGAAACACCTCCCACTTTTAAAGCGGAAACATCAAATTGATCAATGTATTGTCAATGGAGAGAATGCATGGAGGGGGAAAGGATTGAATCGAGCGGTAGCCGATCAATTGTTCAATTCAGGTATTCATATCATTACTTCAGGAAATCATATTTGGGATCAGAGAGAGATTCATGATGTAATTGACCAAGAGGACCGTTTAATTCGTCCTGCAAACTATCCGGAAGGTACTCCTGGTAGAGGATGGACTTCCAGTTGGGCTGGTAGTAGTGGTGTTCAGTATGCGGTCATCAATCTCATGGGACGTGCCTTTTTATCAGAATTAGATTGTCCATTTAGAACTCTAGATCGAATTTTATCAGAAATCCCTTCTGAGATAACAATTCGAATACTCGATTTTCATGCGGAAGCAACCTCTGAGAAAATGGCGATGGCGAACTATGCTATCAATCGAGTCTCAGCAGTCATAGGTACACACACTCATGTGCAAACGGCAGATGAACAGATTATGGGTGATGGAACCGGATATATTACGGATGTTGGAATGACCGGAGCATTTGATTCTATTTTGGGGGTCAATACCGAAGCGGTCTTACAACGGTTTTTGACCCACTTGCCAACGCGATTTGTTACCGCTGAGGGCAGAGGACAGTTGGATGCTGTTTTATTGAGCATTCAACCTAGTAATGGCCAAACAACGGAAATCCAGCGAATTCAGATCAGGGAATAGATTCAAAGAATGAAATGGTAGATTAGTCCATTTCCATGAAGAGGTCCAAATTGGAAGTGGTAATCCAAAGTGGATCTTTTTATAGAGCCATTTTTACCAGTAGGCAAAAATAGACATAATGATATCTCGCTTGTTTAGAGGGATTTTTGGTAGATGTAGAGAAATGTGGTATAGAAACAAGTAGCAACCAATTCACAAGGAAACAAATTGGCTTAAGGAGGATAATGTGGACTTATCGAATATCTACCTAGACAAAAAGAATGGAGTGCCACTTTACCTTCAGCTTTCCGAACAGTTGAAGAGTATGATACTTAGTGGCGCGTTAGCTACGGGAGAACGTCTTGCTACGGAAAGAACCATGTCGGACAAACTACAGGTTAGTCGCAACACCATCAGTTTAGCTTACTTCGAATTGGAAAGAGAAGGTCTTGTCATCTCTCGACAGGGAAGTGGAACCTATGTAGCAGATTTGGAGAGAAGATTACAGCAAATTGATCGTCGTCAAGCGCTCATGAAGGCGATTGATCATGTGATCAAGGAGGCTGCGGATAACGGATATACTTTGGAAGAGTTTACAAGTCTCTTTTCTGGGTGTATCAGAGAGTGTCAGGGGCACTTCAAGAAAGTACATTTGGTTTTTGTGGAGTGTAACCATGAGCAGGCCGATTACTTCGCAAAAGAGATTGAATTGGGCTCTGGTGTTACGGTAGAACCGATGCTCCTTGACGAAATTCATTTGAAGCGTGAAAACTTATTAAAAGCCGATTTGATTGTAACTACGTTCTACCATCTAGATGAAGTTGCTAATTTCCTACCAGAGCGAAAATCGGATATTTTGGGTATTGCACAGGATCCACAGGTAGATACGATTGTAAAAATTGCAAGGCTCTCCAAAAGTGAGAAAATTGGGTTGATTTCTTCTAGTGATATATTTGCTACAGATGTGATTCGGTCTATTCAAAATTCGGGAATCCCAGGACTCAAATTTGTGCGTTCAACCTCAAGAAATCCAGAAGTACTGAAGCAACTCATCGAAAACGTTGAAGTTGTTGTGGTGTCCCCGGGCAGAAAAGAGGAGATTGAACATTTGGCAGGATCAAAATCATTGGAAGTCATTGAGTTTATCTATCGCCCTGATATGGGATCCATTAATCTACTGAAGAACGCGGTATTACGATTACGAGATAAAGAAGACTAAAAGGAGGAATTGTTATGGACAACAATCCAAAAAACCGGGTCGTCATTGTCAATGAAAAGTTCTGTAAAGGATGCGGGATTTGCATGGCATTCTGCCCCAAGAAGGCATTGAGTCCTCAAGCGAATGGAAAACCGGTTTGGAACAATGAACTTTGCATTCGATGTGGTCTGTGTGAATTACGCTGCCCTGATTTTGCAATCTATTTGGTACAGGAGGGAGAAACCAAATGACAAAACCAAAACTGATGCAAGGCAATGAGGCTTGTGTAGCCGGAGCTTTAGCTGCGGGTATTGGCTTTTATGCCGGATATCCCATTACTCCTTCTACAGAAATCGCGGAATTATTAGCCGAAGCTTTACCGAAAATCGGTGGATACTTTATTCAAATGGAAGATGAGATCTCCAGCATGGGCGCAACCATTGGAGCAAGCTTAACTGGTAAGAAGTCTATGACCGCAACGTCTGGCCCAGGATTTTCGTTAAAGCAGGAAAACTTAGGTTATGCTGTGATGACAGAAGTTCCATGCGTTGTTGTTAACGTTCAAAGAAGTGGACCCAGTACCGGTGTCCCTACTGCACCAGCCCAGGGTGATGTCATGCAAGCTCGTTGGGGAACACACGGGGATCATGCGATTATTGCCTTATCTCCTTCGTCTGTTCGTGAGTGTTTCGATGTCACGGTGCGGGCTTTCAACTTGTCAGAGAAATATCGCATACCCGTTATCTTATTGTTTGATGAAATTGTGGGTCATATGCGAGAACGTATTGAAATTCCCGAACCGGGTACTTACGAGGTGATTGACCGATCTAAAACCACACTACCACCTTCCGAGTACAAACCATACGACGCTCCTTTAGACGGAGTCGCTCCAGATCGGAAGAGCGTCGTGTAGGGAAAGAGTGTAGATCTCGGTGGTC
>CALCNS010000073.1 GCA_937897315.1 uncultured Bacillota bacterium | reverse complement strand
CTTCACCATTGATGACCGGTTTTCCATCATCAGAAATCCCAACAGCTCCACACTGTCTCAACTCACCCATTTCCGTGAGCTCTTCCCCTTGTTCTCCTTTGGTGATGGCAGCCAATGGGTAGACTTTGGCTGCCCCTACCTGTTCGGCACGACGTTGAATAAACTCGACTAGGCTTCGGTTATCGCAAATGGGCTTGGTATTGGGCATACAACAAACGGCTGTAAATCCACCGGCTGCAGCGGCTTTTGCACCGCTTTCAATGTCTTCTTTATACTCCAGTCCTGGTTCACGCAAATGCACGTGTGCATCGATGAAGCCTGGAGCAATGATTTTACCCTGACAATCTACCACAAGAGCTTTTTCATCGGTAAGGCCATCACCCACGGCATGAATCAGGTCCTCCACGATGAGCAGATCACCCATCTGGTCTATGTGTAAGGTCGGGTCGATGATTCGACCTCCTTTTAGAAGTATTCTATTCATGATGATTCCCTCCGGCTAACAAATTCAGTAGCGCCATGCGAATGGCCACTCCGTTGGTCACTTGTTCTTCAATCGTCGATTGCGTACCATCTGCCACGGACGTAGAAATCTCTACACCCCTGTTCATGGGCCCAGGATGCATCACCAAAGCATGATCTTTCGCCAGCAGCAGTCGTCGGCTGTCCAATCCCCAATACGCGTGATATTCACGAATGCTGGGAAACAACCCCTTCTTCTGACGTTCCAACTGCAATCGCAACACATTGATCACATCGGCATCCTTGACCGCTTCTTCTATGTTGTGAGTCACTTGCACACCCCAAGAACGTGCCTCAATCGGCATTAAGGTTTTCGGCCCACATAATACAACGCTTGCACCGAATTTTTGCATCGCATAAATATTGGAGCGAGCCACCCGGCTATGTGCAACATCCCCTAAAATGACGCACTTCTTTCCTTCCAGACTCCCCAATTTATCTAACATCGTATACAAGTCCAATAAGCCCTGAGTCGGGTGCTCATGCATGCCATCGCCTGCATTGATGACGCTGCATTTCAATTGCTTTGCCAAGAAATGAGGAGCTCCGGAAGCCCCATGACGCATCACCAGGACATCGGTTCCCAGTTGTTGAATGGTTCGAGCGGTATCGAGCAAGGTTTCGCCTTTCACGACGCTGGAGGTGGAGGTTGTCACATTGATGACATCGGCTCCTAAATATTTCCCGGCCAATTCGAATGAACTTCGGGTTCTTGTGGAGGGTTCATAGAACAAATTCACCACCACTTTACCTCGCAATTGGCTGGTTTTCTTGATGGGTTGCTCCACAATTTTCTTCATCGTTTGTGCTTCATGTAAAATCAATGACATTTGTTCGCGACTCATCTGCTCTAACCCTAAGATATCTTTCCCAATAAAACTCATACTACCCTCTCCTTTTCCATCGCACATTGCCAAAAAAGCAATAAAAAACGCCTATCCCTTGGTAAAAAAGGATAGACGTACAGTATATAACATGATGTTTCCCCCTCACCTTGCTCGTCTCACAGGACTGAACTTAAAGGATTTAGCCGGATACTCCTTGTAGTATAAAGGACTGAGTTTCTGTTGTCAAGTGCGAATTTTCAACACGACACTACATCTTTGCTTGACAAAATCCTCAGCTTCTTATAGAATATTACTGATAACTATTCTCAAAAATAAGGAGGAACGACAATGGAATTGAAAGGTTCAAAGACTGAACAAAATTTACAGACCGCATTTGCAGGCGAATCCATGGCTACCAATAAGTACTCATACTATTCTTCTCAAGCCAAAAAAGATGGCTTCGTGCAAATTTCCGAGATTTTTGCCGAAACCTCCGGCAACGAACGCGAACATGCCAAATTATGGTTCAAATTACTGCATAATGGTGGAGTTCCCGATACTTTAACCAACCTTAAAGATGCCGCCGCCGGCGAAAATTATGAGTGGACCGATATGTATGCCGGGTTTGCCAAAACCGCCAAAGCTGAAGGTTTTGCCAAAATCGCTTATTTGTTTGAAGCGGTTGCCAACATTGAAAAGCATCATGAAGCCCGTTATCTGAAATTAGCGAAAAACATTGAAGATGCCAGTGTCTTTAAAAAATGTGAAGTGGTTGCTTGGCATTGCACCAACTGCGGTCATATTGTAGAAGCAGTGAACGCCCCTGCGATGTGCCCGGTTTGTGACCATCCTCAAGCATTCTTCAAAATTCACGCAACCAATTACTAAACTTTTTTTCTTAAGCCATCCTAGGGATTTTCCTTTGGGATGGCTTTTTCTTGCCTTTTTCCGGAAAGAACCTTATAATAAAAAGTACTTCTTTCGGAAAGGAAAAATAGGATGAAACGTTGGTTACTCATACTCTTATGCCTTCCACTTGGTGCTTTCATCTTTGCTATCATAATCAATCTACTCATGGTGCAGACAACCAAAGACCAAATCAAAACGGTAGATGCTCTGGAACCCTCAAACTATGACTGTATTCTCATTTTTGGTGCTGGCGTCAGTTCAAGCGGGGTACCCTCTCCCATGCTACGCGATCGACTACTCACCGGTATTGCCTGTTATGAGGCGGGGCTCGCTCCTAAGATACTGGTCAGTGGAGATCATGGGGAAGACAGCTATGATGAGGTCAACATCATGAAGGATTTTTGCATTCAAGCAGGCGTCCCTTCCGAAGATATCTTTATGGACCATGCCGGTTTTTCAACTTACGAAAGTCTCTACCGACTGAAAGAGATTTTCTTAGCGGAACGAGCCATTTTGGTCACGCAAACCTATCATTTACATCGAGCCCTTTATGTGGCTTCACGCCTAGGCCTACACGCCATGGGTGCATTGGCAGAGCGACAAGCCTATGCCGGTCAACCCTATTACAATCAACGAGAATATGTAGCAAGATTAAAAGACTTTGCTTATACCTTGTTTTTCCCTAAGCCCACATATTTAGGAGAAACCATCTCATTAAAACAGAGTGGAAACATCACCAACGACAAACCCCGCTAAGTCGGGGTTTTTTCATATGGGATTTTCTGAATGTTTTGGTCACTATTCCAATTTGGCATTTTCATCAATTGGACTTTTAACCGAAAATCCCTAAGATAAAATGGACTAAGCCGAGGTGCCATTGTGAAAGATTACACGAATTCTTGCTTTTTCGTGAAAATTATCACGTTGCCCTTAATCTTATATGAACCTTGATAAACGTTAGTATAAACCAGTATTTTAGTACTGATTTCAATCTCGGATTTGACAAAAACAACCTTTGTGTTATACTTCTTCCAATGATTGGTGAAAAAAAGCACTAAAAGGAGGCTCCCCTACTATGGCGTGTACAGGTCTACAGTCCAAATTCCAAGAATTGGACCAATACATTGATAACCTCTCCATATCGGACAAAGGTTCCGCCCTCATCCCGGTCTTGCATCGGGCGCAAACCATATTCGGTTACTTACCTCAGGATGTTCAAGCGCATATTGCAGAACGATTGGATGTCTCAACAGCCAAAGTCTATGGCGTGGTTAGCTTCTATACATTCTTTACCATGGAACCTCGTGGTCGATTCAATATTAGCGTTTGCTTAGGAACCGCTTGTTTTGTCGGTGGTGCAGAAGCCGTATTACAAGAATTCGAAAAAGAGCTGAAGATTAAAAGTGGGGAGACCACTTCGGACTTTAAATTTTCTATCACCCCGGTTCGCTGTGTCGGTGCATGCAGTCTGGCCCCCATCGTCATGATCAATGACAAAGTGTACCCAAGAGTGAAAGCCAGTGAAGTCGCCCATATTCTTGCCGAATATGACGAGATGTAGGAGGAATGACCATGGAACGAATTCTATCCTTTGACCAATTAAAGAAGCAATATGAGGAAGTCAAACATCAAACCGATTTGCGATTGTTGACACTCAATCAAGCTCCTTCCTTTATACAACTGCCTGAACCCTATAACCGCGATCTCTCCGTTAGACACCTCATGGTTTGTGCCGACACCGGCTGCGCAGCCTCCCATTCTCTGGGCATCGCCGACCTTTTGGAAAAAACCATCGAAAAATATGGACTGCAAGATAAGGTCAAAGTCATAAAAACCGGATGTTTCGGTTTGTGCTCTCAAGGTCCGATTATTGTGGTACATCCAGAACGTGTGATGTATACCCAATTAAAAGTGGAACATATAGAAGAAATCGTACGAAATCACTTACGTGACGGTCACTATGTAGAACATTTGTTGCTGGGAGCCCGCGAAGGAAACCCAACCACCAATTATGACCAAGTCGATTTTTTTCGTAAGCAAACCCGAATCGCCACTCGCAATTGCGGCGTCATCAATCCGGCCAGTTTAGAGGAATATATCTCCCAAAAAGGGTATTTGGCGTTGGGTAAATGCCTGACGGAATGGACTCCCGATGACGTAGTGGATATCGTGAAGAAGTCCGGCTTACGTGGCCGTGGAGGCGCAGGCTTCCCGACCGGCATGAAATGGGGCTTTACGGCAGTCGAGAAAGAACCCCAGAAATATGTTTGCTGCAATGCCGACGAAGGAGACCCGGGTGCCTTTATGGATCGCTCGGTATTGGAAGGCGACCCGCATTCTGTTTTGGAAGCTATGGCAATCGCAGGTTATGCCATTGGTGCCGACACTGGCTTTATCTATATTCGTGCGGAATATCCAAGTGCCATACGTCGCTTACTCTCTTCCATTGAACAAGCCAAAGAAGCTGGTTTGCTAGGCAACAACATTATGGGTACCGGTTTCAACTTTAATATCGAGTTACGATTGGGTGCCGGAGCCTTTGTTTGTGGAGAAGAAACCGCTCTCATTGCCTCTGTGGAAGGAAACCGTGGAGAACCTCGAAACAAACCGCCTTATCCTGCTGCGAAAGGCATTTACGGCAAGCCAACCGTAATCAATAACGTAGAGACATTGGCTAACATTTGTCCGATCATTTTAAACGGTTCCGATTGGTTCCGTTCCATCGGTACAGAGAAAAGCCCCGGCACCAAGGTTTTTGCATTGGCGGGAAAAGTGAACAACGTCGGGCTCATTGAAGTTCCCATGGGTACTACACTCAGGGAAATTATCTATGAGATCGGTGGGGGTATCGTCAACGACAAACAACTCAAAGCAGTGCAAACCGGCGGTCCCTCCGGTGGTTGCATCCCGGCTCGATACCTAGATACTCCCATCGACTATGAATCTTTGCAAGTCATCGGCACCATGATGGGTTCCGGTGGAATGATCGTATTGGACGAAACCACTTGTATGGTCAATATCGCGAAATTTTACCTCGAATTCACCGTAGACGAATCCTGTGGCAAATGTACTCCCTGCCGCTTTGGTAACCGTTACATGCTTGATATCATGAATAAAATTACTCATGGGCAAGGAACCAGGGAGGATCTCGACAAGTTATCTCAACTGGGCGAAACCATTAAAGAAGCATCCCTTTGTGGATTGGGTCAGTCCTCTCCCAACCCGGTATTAAGTACCATTCGTTATTTCCGTGATGAGTATTTAGCCCACATTGACGATAAACGCTGCCCAGCTGGGGTTTGCACTTCTCTGCTACAGTATGAAATCGTCCCTGAGTTGTGCATTGGTTGCACGATTTGTGCTAAGAATTGTCCGGTACAATGCATTAGTGGAGCCGTTCGTCAAGTACATTACATCGACCAAGCCGCTTGCATTAAATGTGGTTTGTGCTTCAGTAAGTGCCCGAAAAAGGCCATTATCAGAAAATAGGAGGTTTCAACCTTATGTCAATGGTACAACTGACGATTAACGGCTTACCTGTGCATGCGGAAGCCGGAACAACCATATTGGATGCAGCCAAATCCATCGGTATTAAAATACCCTCACTTTGTTACTTGCATTTACCCGATGTCAATGTAGTCTGCCAAGGAGCATCCTGCCGAGTTTGCTTAGTTGAAATCGATGGGCGACGCAACTTAGCCCCCTCCTGCTCCACCACAGTTGTGGAAGGTATGGTGGTCAAAACCGATACTTCCCGGGCAGTAGAAGCTCGCAAAACCATGTTAGAACTCATGCTGTCCAACCACCCACATAACTGCTTATTCTGCAAACGCCGAGAATCTTGTGAATTAAAAGCCCTTTCTGCCGAAATGGGTATCGATGAACTTCCTTTCCAAGCGCCCGTTCCGGAAGAAGAACTCGATCTCTCCAATTTTTCCATCGTTCGGGATACCACCAAGTGTATTCTCTGTCGTCGTTGTGAGACGGTGTGCACACAAGTACAAACCATGGGAATTTATTCCGGAGTTCAACGCGGTTTTCACACTCGAATCGATACCGCTTTCCATACTCCCATGATGGAAACCGCATGCACCTTCTGTGGTCAATGCGTAGCTGTCTGCCCCACCGCCGCCTTAACCGAAGTCGATAACTCTGCTGTCGTCTTTAAAGCCGTTCGAGATCCGAAAAAAACGGTTATCGTACAGACCGCACCGGCTGTCCGTGTGGCTTTGGGCGAAGAATTGGGTTATCCGGTGGGCACAAACGTGACTGGAAAAATGGTGACTGCCCTTCGTCGTCTTGGTTTTGATAAAGTCGTTGACACCGACTTTGCTGCCGACCTAACGATTATTGAAGAAGCTACAGAGCTCATTCATCGCATTCAAAACAATGGCGTTTTACCCATGATGACCAGTTGCTGCCCTGCTTGGATTAAATTCCTTGAACATAAATATCCCGATATGTTGCCAAATTTGTCTACCTGCAAATCTCCTCATGAAATGTTGGGAGCTGTCATCAAGGCGTACTATGCAGAAAAACTAAAAGTGAATTTAGATCAATTGGTCGTGGTTTCCGTCATGCCCTGCCTTGCAAAGAAATACGAGAACAACCGTCCCGAACTCAGTGATGGTACCTACGCAGATGTCGATATTGTCATCTCCACTCGTGAACTAGCAGGAATGATTAAGCATTCCGGAATTCAATTTACCAATTTACCCGAAGGGGATTTTGATCGACCTTTTGGTGAAAGCACCGGGGCTTCAGTCATTTTCGGTACGACCGGTGGTGTTATGGAAGCTGCTTTGCGCACTGCTTACGAGACCATTACTGGTGAAAAACTGGAGCATTTGGAATTTGAAGAGATGCGTGGTTTCCAAGGGATTAAGACTGGCAGTGTGAAAATTGGTGATCTAAAAGTTCATGTTGCGGTGGCTCATACTTTGCGAAATGCTCGTCAGCTCATGGATGAAATTCAAAATGGTACTGCGGATTATCATTTTATTGAAGTCATGGCCTGCCCAGGTGGTTGCATCGGTGGTGGTGGACAACCCTATCACCATGGTGAAATGGATACCTTGCGCAAACGAGCTTCTGCTTTATACACTGCCGATGAAGCAAAGGTGATTCGTCGTTCCCACGAGAACCCGGATATCACGAAACTGTATCAGGATTACTTAGGTGAGCCCAATGGGCACATCGCTCATGAACTCCTACATACCCATTACACTCGTAGAAACAAACACTAAAAAAAGAGATACCGCCGGGGAAACCCCCGGCGGTATTACTATCCGCGAATGGCTAAAAACAAAGTAGAAGGAGAATCTTCTTGCCAAGTTGTCCCTTCCACTCCACCATAGAAATCAATGACCACAAAACCTGCATCCTGTAGCATTTTCTGAATTTGCAATCTGCGGATTGGATATATGATGATTTCTTGTCGCGCCAATTCCTTGGCATCGATTCTCATCAACGATAAGGTCGTATCCATGGCCAAGTGCCCATCGTTGCAAATACGCAACCTCCGTTGAAGCCGAATTCCCTCTTTTTCATTCACTAACTCGGGAAGTTCGCGCACTTTATAATCCAGCAACATATCATAATTAAAGAGTTGCATGACCAATCTGCCACCCTTGTTCAATAATGTTGCTGCTTGTTTGAAAAACTCTTGGTATTCCTCTTCATCTTGTAAAACAGAAGAGGCATTATTTAAGCACAAGAGCACATGGTAACTACCCGGAGTCCCCGGCAATTTCAAAAGGGGAGCCGGTAAAAATTGTAGCGCTCTAGGAACCTTATCTCGTAAAGAATACGCTTTGGCCTTGAGCAATAATGCTTGTTCACTTTCAACAGCAGTCACAACTGAGCCCGAAACAGCCAATGCGTGCGCTAACTCTCCACCACCACAAGCGGCATCAAGAATGTGTGCCGATGAAAGGTTGCCGATTTCATTGGTCAAAAATGTGACCATGCCTAAAGATGGTTGAACCAATGAAGCATAATAATCGATGAATCCATTCATAATATCGGGCATGTACATCCCCCCTAGGTGTTCTACTGATTCTTAAGAATCTTCCTTGCCAACAGCAAGAATTCCTCCTTCAGATAAAAAGAATTCTCTTTTCGATAAATCAACGAATTGCACCTTGCTTCCGGTTCCAACCCTTCTTGTTTAATGATATGCAATTTACCCTGTTCCATGGACTGACTCACCGCGCGAACCGGGAGTAAGGTATATCCTAACCCTGCAGCCGCCATTTCTCGTAAGGCTTCTATACTATCCATTTCCATCACATTATCCGGAATAAAGGAATGCTCAGCGAAGAATTGATCAATATAAGTCCGAAAGCCGGTTCCTCGCGCAAAAATCAACCATGGACCTTGTGCTAAGTCGGTCAATGTATGGGGATTCAATTCAGGAGACGAAACAATCGCCATAGCATCAAAAAACAAGGGCTCCACCGTGAGACGAGGATGGATGACTTCCGAACTGACCAAACCAATATGAGCAGAGCCATCTTCGACCATACGAACTGTTTCTGTGGTTTTCCCAGAATACACGGTTAACTGAGCCTGAGGATACTGCTTGCGGTATTCAGCCAGAACTTTGGGTAGTAAATACGTCATGGTAACACTACCTGCAACCACAACCAAGCGTCCACGAAATGGATCGATAGCCTGTGCTGCTTCCGATTTCAATTCTTGAACTTGTGCGACAATTCTTTGAGCCCGTGGTAAAATTAAAGCGCCGAAAGGAGTCAAGTGCAATTGCCTCCCTTTTCTCAAAAACAATTGGCCACCTAAATCCCGCTCCAGCTGCTGTATTTGTTTACTCACTGCCGGTTGACTGAATCCTAAGATATCTCCTGTCCTCGTCATATTTAACGTCTCGGCGGTTTTACAAAAAAGCAGGAGTTGTTGAACATCCATACCGACCACTCCCCAACATGTATTCCATAAAGTTATGATTCAATACGGATTTATCATTTTCCTTCTTGCTTTTTGTTATGGTATACTCCATACTGTGAGAAAATTCCAA